>ONWI01000274.1 GCA_900321515.1 uncultured Eubacteriales bacterium
ACATAAATATAATACCATATATTCAGGTGGTATTTAAAACCAAATTGTTAATTTTAACAAAAAAAGCAAATTCAAAATGATTCCGCCAGCTTTTCCGCAAGCGCAATGTCACTCGGATGGGTAATTTTGATATTGGAAGGACTGCCTTCCGAAAGCGCCACAGTCCTTCCCCTCAGACGGAATACGGCTGTGGCGTCAGTGACGCGGCTTTTTTCGTCTTCGCTGAGCGAATACAGAGCCCCCGTGAATTTCCTGAGCATAAAAGTCTGAGGAGTCTGCACGCTGTATAATTTTGATCGGTCGGGAACGCTTTCAATCACGCTGCCGTCGGAAGAAACGCAGATGGTGTCCACACTCGGAATTGCCGCGGTCGCTCCGCCGTACCTGCGGGCGGCTTCAACACTTGACACAATCATTGATTTGGTTATGAACGGTCTTACGCAGTCGTGAGTTATAATAACGTCTTCATCTGTTATTTCGCCGAATCCGTCAAAGAATCGGCAGGCTCTTTCCAGTGAACCGGTTCGGTCCGTTCCTCCCTCGGTCACATTGATCCTGCCTGATGTATCTGGGTATCTGTCAAGCACCTCACGGGTGTAATCCATATAATCGCGCGGCACGCACAGCACGATTTTATCCACGATGCCGCAGTTCAGAAATGCCCTGACGGTGCGCACCACAATAGGCACGCCGTTTATTTCCAGAAATTGCTTTGGAAGGTCGCCGCCGATACGGGTGCCCTTGCCGCCAGCTAAAATTGCAGCGTATATCATACTCGATCAGCCCTTTCTTTGCATGTATTATTTGTCAGATGATTGTAAAGCGCCTCGCATCCCTCGTATATTTCTCTGTATGCCGTCTCAAAATCTCCGGTGTACCATGGATCGGCAATATCTCGTGGATTGTCGGTGAAATCCAGCAGCCTGTACATCCTGCCCTTCGGATCGCCGCCGACAATACGCTCAAGGCTGCGGATATTTCGGTTTTCCATGCATATGATAAAATCATATCGCTCATAATCGTCCGGAACAAACTGCACGGCTCTCTTCCCGCCGCAGCTTATGGAATGCCGCCGCAGTATTCCGGCAGCGGGAGGATAGACGGGATTTCCGCATTCCTCGCTGCTGGTGGCAGCGGATGAGATATCAAAATCGCCGCCGCGTTCTGAAGCAATCTTTTTGAAAATAAATTCAGCCATCGGCGAACGACAGATATTTCCAAGGCAGACAAACATTATTCTTTGCTTTTTATCCATATTGTATTATCACCGTTTCAAATAATGACATTTCAAATAATAGTTTACCATATATCCGTGCCATGTCAATTGATATTTTTAACGATTTAAGATGATCAACATTTACATTCGGTATTATTGACAAGGCCGGGGTGGAATGGTATAATTTTACTTGAAAACTGTCGGAAATCGACAGTTTGACATGAAAGGAGTTGCAAAAAATGTTCAAATCGTTGTACCGTATGCATCAAAATTCTGACAGGATACAGCCTGAGGCGGTACTGACAGGCAAGGGCGCTTTCGTAATGCTGCTGATTTTCCTTGGGGAGCAGCTTGCAGCCGAGGTAATATCAGTCTTCACGGCGCTTTACAGCCTTCCTCTCGGGGTTATGGAGATAAACATGATAGTCAATGGCGGGGCGATGCTTCTGATGTTCCTGTTTTTCGGAGGCTTCTTCATCCGTAATCTCGTAAACTTCTTCAAGGAATTCAAGTCGATATACATCTGGCTTCCTGTCGCCTGCTATTTTGGCGCGACAACGGCAAATATCATAATTCAGATAATGCTGGCTGTTGTACGTGGTGAATTTCAGAACACCAGCAACAATGCCCTTGTGATGCAGCTGCTTTCACAATATCCGATTCCGCTGCTTCTGCTCACCGTAGTCATTGCTCCCATCACAGAGGAAGCGATATTCCGGGCGGCACTTTCGCGTTCCATGACAGCCAGCAGCAGGACCTGGGTCAAAGTGCTTGGATTTGTGCTGTCGGTATTTCTTTTCTCGTTTTTCCACATCTATCAGTTTGCTTTCTTTGCAACCGACGCGTCCGGGGCGGTTTACCTGACATTTAATTTCAATGAATTTCTGTCAATAATCGTATATTTCCCGATGGCGATAGGACTAACGCTGTGTTCTTTCTTCGGAAAAAATTACTGGTGCTCGGTTATCTGTCACATGCTCACCAACGGAATAGCGGTATTTATGATACTCTTTGCGAAAATATTGGTTCAATAGACAAAACAGCAAGCGGCTCTCCGGCATTTTAATTCGGAGGGCCGCTTGTTTTGGAAAGATTATTTTGATTTAAACATCAGTTATTGTATATGTAGTCTGCGATCTCGCCGCAGATATTGAATATTCCTCTGTCATCGTGGCCCTGGCTCGCACCTGTCGTAATAACCACCACGCCGTCCCGCGTGTCAGGGTTGTAGCTTATAATTGACAGCGTTCCGTAAGCTATTCCAAGATGGTAATACATTCTGCTCTGTCCGAAGAGATCATCCTGATATCTCAGGGGAATGCACTGAACGAAATCATGACCGCGTGATTCGGCAATACATACGGGAGTTTCCATGATCTGCACGGATTCCTCCGAAAGATATCTCACGCCATCGTATGTGCCGTCATTGGCAAGTATCGCGGTAAGTTTCGCAAGGTCCTTTGCGCTGATGGTAAGCCCTCCGGCAAAGAAAACCGAGTTCCCGCCTATCGGACGTTTTTGGATGGAAGCAGCTGCCGAAGCGTGCCTCGAAACGCTGTTATCAGGATTGTAAAGACTCGAAATCAGCTTTTTGTTTTTGATTTCACCGGAAATAAATGAAGCGTCCATATCGAGCGGTTCAAAGAATTTTTCCGTTGCATAGCTGTTGACGGTTCTGTTGGCGGCAACCTCCAATGTGGTTCCCGCGACGCCTATGCCGAAATTATTATACAGCCATTCGTTTATTGGACGATAGGAGGCATTTCTTTTTAACTGAGCAAGTGTGTCCTGCTTGTTTTTGGCAAAGGTGAGATCTCTCAGGTAGGATGTATGTGATAAGAGCTGGCGGAGCGTGGTGTCCTTGCAGAACCTGCTCCCCCAGTAATCCGAAATATCCGCGTCAATGTCAATGATGCCTTCCTCGCGCATCTTCATTGCGGTCATACCCAGGACAACCTTTGTGACAGAGGCTGCCCTTATCTTGTTGTCGGGATTCATAGGAACCGATCTGTCAATGGAATAGCCGTATTCGTATGTCTCGCCAACAACTCCGCGATGAATCACAGCAACCTGAATTCCTACAGCACCGTATTTTCTCCCTATTGCGGCAATCTCCTCCCGGCAGGACTGACTTCCCTTGGGCGGCTCTGTAATAATCACGGCGCTGTTTTGATTGACCCAGCCGGTTTTGTCCGCATCATATTTGAATTTATACCACACATCGCCGAACGGGTCGGTTTTTTCCTTCAGATATTTGTATTTGCGGCCTTTAATTATTCCGACGGAACCGGCGTTGTCCACGAACCCGTCGCCGTACACTATCACATTGCTTCCGGTTATTTTGACGTACTTTGTGCAGTTTACCCCGCTTGAATCCCCGGACGAGGGAGCAGACAATCTCTTGATTGAATCGGTGGAAAACGTTTCATACCCAGACTGAGGAACAAGTGACGACACAATGCATATCAGAATAAAAATAATGTTGAATAAAGAAACCATAAAGACGATGGTTCTTTCGGCTAAGATTGATAATTTTTTCATTTTTCGACCGTCCCGTTCCCCCCTTTCGCTGATCTCAGAGCAAGTTCAGACTCAGCCTTTGCTGTTTCGTGCGGCGACTATTGCCGGGCGGGCTTCGATATAGTCGTCGTAGCACATCATTCTGTCAATGCATCCATCGTCCATTATCTCAATTATCCGGTCTGCTACTGTCTGGATAAACTGATGGTCATGCGACGCAAAGAGAATATTGCCCTTGAACGCGATAAGTCCGTCGTTGACGGCAGTGATGCTTTCGAGATCGAGATGGTTTGTGGGCTGATCCATGACCAGCACATTAGAGCCGAACATCATCATGCGCGAGAGCATGCAGCGCACTTTTTCGCCGCCGGAGAGCACGTTTACAGGCTTCAGAACATCGTCGCCCGAAAAGAGCATCTTGCCGAGGAAGCCGCGCAGAGTGGTCTGAAGTGCGTCGGGCGCATACTGCGCCAGCCAGTCGATGA
>ONWI01000273.1 GCA_900321515.1 uncultured Eubacteriales bacterium
GCAACCTTTCTGGCCCGCCCAGAGGGATTCGAACCCCCGATCTTCAGAATCGGAATCTGCTGCGTTATCCAACTGCGCCATGGGCGGATATAAATCTAACTGAAAAACATTATATCATGTGATAATCAAAAAATAAAGAATAATTTGTAAATTCTGTGCAAAAAAAGTTCCCATAAAGAAGCGGTTCTTCATGGGAACAATGTGGTATGTTAAAATCAATTAAAGAAACAAACGTCTTACTTAACGGCGTCTTTAAATGCCTTGCCGGGCTTGAAAGCGGGAACAGTAGTTTGAGGGATAACCTGTTCTTTTTTGGTCTGGGGATTGATGTTTGTTCTCTCTTTGTGAACTCTGGTCTCGAAAGTTCCGAAGCCGACGAGCTGAACTTTCTCGCCCTTTGCAAGAGTAGCGACGATCGTATCGACGACAGCCGCAACAGCCTTCTCGGAATCTTTCTTTGTGAGTCCGGATTTTGCTGCTACAGACTCAACCAATTCTGCCTTGTTCATTGTGAATGTACCTCCAATACATTTTGAAATTTGTGCGTCTGGTGAATGAACCGGACGAAATACGGCTTGGTCCTTGAATACCAAACCGACCGTTGGCATTTCTGCCTATATATTATTATAGCACGATCTCGTAACCGCGGCAACGGAACTATGTCCCCCGACCGGCTGCATTAAGGCACATACGTCCGACAAAAAAACAACACATTGACGGGCTCAAAGCCCCCACGTCAAATTAATGATTTAAGAGGGAAACGCGGAAAGCGGATTCCGAGGTCATATGTCAGATTATGTCGGTAAGGCTGACGAAACAGCCAGCGCACCACGCGCATGTGGCGTAATGCAGTATATTATTCCCGGGAAGCCGCAAAGAAAACCTTCCGGCCTCCCGGATATGTCATTTGATCAGTGCGTAATAATACTTGCTTATATATTCTATCAGATTAAATTGCGTTTTGCAAGTATATTTGCAATTTTTTCCCCTTTGGGAATCATTAAAATATCTTCCTTAGTAATCCCCTTGACAAGGAGGATGACGACGACGTAGACGATGATCGCGGCGGCAATGGCGACGACAGTCATCAGACCGCCCACGAGTCTTGAATCAGAACCTATTGCCCTGTCAAGCAGACCGTATGAAGCCCACGCCGCGAGAGCGCACATGACAGCCGCGAAAAGGGGCTTGATGAAGGTTGTCATGAGATCCGGCTTAATCTTGGCTCTGCGATAGAGAATAATAAGGCTTGCCACGACTATGAAGATGTAGCAGCTTATGGAACCGATGGGAGCGCCCTTGATATTGATTTCCGGAATACCGACCAGCGTGAAATTGAGCAGCAGCTTGATTGAAGCGCCGATAAGCATCAGATAGACCGGCACCTTCTGTTTGCCGACCGCCTGCAGCATGCTGTTGATAGGGGTTACCAGAGAGCCGAAGAGCACCATGACGCCGAGGACTCTCAGCATGGGTACCGCTATCTCGGCGGCGGGCTTGCCGGGATAAAGCAGCTGGAGTATAGGACCTGCGAGGGCACACATACCGAGTCCGGATGGAAATCCGATGAGCACGGAAATTTTTACGACCGAATTGATGCTGGAATGAATCTGTGATTTTTTGTGAATAGCCCAGGCGGCGGCAAGCGTAGGCAGAGCCGAAACTCCCAGAGCCTGAGTGATATAGGGGACCAGATTGTAGAGGTTAATGCCGAAATTATAAGCGCCGTAAAGGAAATTGGGAATCTTGTCGTCGGTAACGCCGCTCATGTACTGGCTGTAAATGCTCCTGAGAATGGCGGGGTCAATACCGTCGAGGCGGTTCTGAATGGTAACAGCGTCGATGACCTGAGTGACGTTGAGCACCAGCACGCCGAGCGCGATGGGAATGCCGATGCTGAAGAAATTGCGGAGAATATATCCTGTGGAACGCGGCGCGGGTGAAGCGGAGATTTCCTCGTCGGTTATTTCGTCACCGGTTCTCTTGTGGCGGATAAGCATATAAATCAGACCCGCCAGCGACCCGAGCGCAATTCCGGCAAGGGAACCGGCAGCGGCAAAGGGATAGCTTGCTACACGCGCCTCCTCAAGCGAACCGACGGTGGTGCCGTAGGCGGTGAGTTCCGTGCGGAAGGTGAATTCACCGTACTTCATAATGCCGATGGCAAGTCCGAGACCGATAAAAAGCTTGCCAAGTGCCTCTATGACCTGGGATACGGCGGTGGGAGTCATGTTTCTCAGACCCTCGTAGTATCCGCGGTACGAAGCCATCATGCAGCAAAAGAAGACCGAAGGGCTCATTGCGAGCACGCTGTAGATGGAATCCTTATCCACAAAGTTGATATAGATAAAACCGCCGGCTGCCATGGCGATAAAGCCGAGAATACCCGTGAACAGAAAGACGCGCTGCGCCACTCTGTGAACCTTGCGGGCGTCCTTGTACCTGCCCATTGCTGTGTTTTCCGCGACCTGACGGGCAAGCGCAGACGGAAAGCCCGCGGCGGAAAGTGTGTAGACTGGCAGATAAAGTGCGTATGCGGCTGAGAAATAACCCATGCCGGCTTCACCGATTACGTTTCCGAGAGGGATTTTGAAGATAGCGCCGATCACCTTGACCAGAATCGTACCGAAGGTGAGTATGGCCGCGCCCTGTACAAGTGATTGACCTCGTGAACCGCCGCGTATTTTCTTGTGGCTTGATTTGGTTTCTGCCAAAATAACAACTCCATTCATAGTTAGTCTATTATTTTACGGGATAGCCTGGTTTCATTTATATTCAATACATTTAATCATATGAAGCAAATGCAAAGGCAATTCCCGTCGGAAATAAAGAAAACGCAGCAGCATCTACTGCTGTGTTTTCCGTAATTGATTCAATTGTAATACAGAACTCAGATGGAGTCGATGTCTTCGGAAGAAACCGTCCAGGTATCAGAAGGAGAATCCTCGGCGGAAGGGACCTCGGCGGAAGGAGCCTCGGCGTTCTTATGCTGATCGCCGAGCTTTGTGCCGCAGCGTGAACAGAAGGTAGCGTTCTCGTCGTTTTTGAATCCGCAGTTCGAACAGGACGACTTGCGGCTGAGAGCGTTGATTTTGCCGTTGATCTCGTCGAGCTTCTGATAAAGAACGTCAATGCCCTCGATATGCTCGTCAAAGCTGCTGCCCGACGAATTGCCCGACTTGTGAGAGTCATAGACCATTCTGCCGAGAGTCTCGAACTTCTTTGAAATTTCCTTCTGCACATCGGCAGCGCTGAACCTGAGTTTAGATATGTCCACCAGTCTGCCGGCTTCCTTGCCCATGTTTTCGGCTGCTGTCTTGGCGTTGATAACAACGTCCTCTAATACGCCCATTTGTCACTCTGTCCTTTCCGTATCTGAATTAATTTGGAGTATTCCGCGGCAATGCGGCTGCATCGCCTGAAACTCTTATTATTATAGTACCAATAAACGGTATTGTCAATAACGGCATAAAAAATTAATCAATCAAATTATAACAAATACATGAAGCCAAGCAGATGTGGCGGAATCCCGTACAGACGTTTCGCTCTTAGCCGGAGTAAAAGTGTAAAATGTCAGAAATTCAGGGCTCTGACGGATAAAGTTGAAAATATTATGAACAAAATCAAATACTATTGCCAAATGCTGCGGCTTTGTGTATAATTATTTTAATTATCATTAGTAATAATTAAAGCGATTGCATTTTAAGGAGCTGAGAAATATATGACAGGGGCACAGATTATACTCGAATGCTTGAAGCAGGAGGGAGTTTCTGTTATATTCGGATATCCGGGCGCTACCATAGCGCCGTTTTACGACGCGCTGGCGCTTGACGGATCGATCAGGCATATTCTGGTGCGCCAGGAACAGAACGCCGGCCATGCTGCCAGCGGATATTCCAGAGCGTCCGGCAAGGTGGGCGTATGCTGCACGACGTCCGGACCTGGCGCGACGAATCTGATCACCGCGCTTGCTACTGCCTACATGGATTCGATACCGATGGTTGCGCTCACAGGACAGGTGCGTTCCGATCTGCTGGGGCGCGATGTGTTCCAGGAGGCAGATATCACCGGAGCGTGCGAGCCGTTCACCAAGCACAGCTATCTTGCCACGGATACACAGGAGCTTCCCAGGATTATCAAGGAGGCTTTTCACATAGCCGCAACGGGACGTCCCGGACCGGTGCTTATTGATCTTCCGCAGGACACGCTCGAACGTGAGTTTCAGGGCGAATTCAGATATCCCGACGGAGTTGACATAATAGGATACAAGCCTCGCACCAAGGGACATCCGCTACAGATGAAGCGCGCCATTGACGCCATTGAGAGAGCCGAACGCCCCATAATCTGCGCGGGCGGCGGAGTGGTCTCCGCAAAGGCGCGGAGGGAGCTTATCAAATTTGCCGAAAAGCTGGATATTCCCGTTGTCTCCACTCTGATGGGCGTGGGGATGATGCCCACCGAGCATCCGCTGTATATGGGTATGCTGGGAACGCACGGCATTTTCTCCGCCAATTACGCGATACACCACGCGGACCTTGTTATTCTCTGCGGCGCTCGCGTGGGCGACAGAGCAATGGCGAAGCCCGATCAGGTGGCCAATAAAGCAGAGATAATTCACATAGATATAGATCCCGCCGAAATAGGGAAGAATATGAAGGCGGATATTCCGATTGTAGGCGACATACGCCTCGTTCTCAAGAATATCACCGAAAAATGCGAAGAATTCAGCCACAAGGACTGGGTGGACGATCTTAAGCGGAAAAAATCCGAACATACGCCGTCTTTTGAAAGCATTCCCGGACAGGTTGACCCGCGAAACTTCATGCGTTCCCTTTCGGAAGAGGTCAGCAGGCGCAGCAAGGCGATTCTGGTCGCCGACGTTGGCGAAAATCAGATCTGGTCCGCCAACAATTTCGCGTTCAAGGGCGGCAGATTCCTTACATCCGGAGGACTTGGCACGATGGGATATTCCCTCGGTGCTGCTCTGGGAGCCAAGATCGCCAAGCCCGAACGGCAGGTTTTCGCGGTCTGCGGCGACGGCGCCTTCCAGATGATGATGTGCGAGCTTGCCACACTTATGCAGCACGATATCCCCGTGAAGGTGGTCATAATGCAAAACAACCGCCTCGGCATGGTGCGGGAGCTTCAGGATAAACTCTACGACGGACGTTATTCCGGCGTAATGCTGGACGGTTCGCCTGATTTTGTCAGGCTGGCGCAGGCATACGGCATAGAATCCGAGCGGATAAGCGAGGACGGCGACGTGCCGGCCGCCATAGACAGAATGCTCAGCAGCAGCGTGCCGTATGTGCTGGTCTGCCGCGTCGCCGAGAACATTCCATCCCGTCAGGAAAACTGAGAAGGAGGCTGCCATATTATGAGATATACCATTACTGTCCTTGTGCAGAATCACTACGGCGTACTGTCCAAGGTGGCTGGGCTTATCGCCCGCAGGGGATTCAATATCGAATCTCTGGCGGTGGGCGTCACCGAGAATCCTGACGTTTCGCGCATGACGATTGCGGTTGACTGTGACGAAAGCGGCATCGAGCAGGTGGAAAAGCAGCTTAACAAACTCATTCCGACCATCAAGGTAAAGGTGCTGGAGGAAGGTTCCTATATCTCTCGCGAACTGACAATGGTCAAGGTATCCTGCAATTCCAGGCAGCGCGAGGAGATAATGACCCTTGCGGAGCTAATGCACGCCCGCATAATCGACGTTACATCCACGTCGCTCACGCTGGAACTGACAGATACCACAGCCCGCACGGAGAATTTCATATCGCTCATGAGGTCCTTCGGCATCAAGGAGCTTGTGAGGACGGGAATCAGCGCCATTGAGCTGGGAACTAAGTAACTGTGCAGAAATAATTAATACATTTAACTCGTCAGAATGCCGAAGGACACTTTGTTTTTTTGGCAATAAACGACTGATTAAATTCTGCACAGTTCCTAACACCACCAAGAAATAGAGCGCTCATCCGATTGACAGGAGGATCAGATAGATGAAAACCGTTACAATTGACCGTACATTCGGAAGCGGCGGACGCGTGGTTGCGGCAAGGCTCGCGGAAATGACGGGTGTGCCATTTTTTGACAACGACATCATTCTCAAAGCGGCGGAGAATTTCGGCGTAGACGTCGGACTGCTCAAGAACAATGACGAGCATTACGTCGGCAGTCTGATTTACAATCTTTCGATGTTCGGAGCAGACGGGGATTATGAGTCCTCGCCGGTGTACCGCACATATTTTGCCGTGTCCGAGACCGTGCGCCGACTTCGCGACGAGCATGACGGCGGGATATTCCTAGGGCGCTGCGCTGATGTGATCCTCCGCGATGAAGGACCGATTGTGAGAGCGTTCATTTATTCTTCGTCAATGGAAAAGAGAATAGCCCGCACGCTTGAGCAGGAGGACGTATCGGTGGGCAAAGCTGAGACATTCATCCAGAACAAAGACAAACAGCGCCGCAATTACTACCAGTTCTTTACCGACAACAAGTGGGGCGCGCCCGTGAATTACGACATTCTGCTGAACACGGCGACGGTGGATTATGACGAGTGCGCGAGGATAATTTCACAACTGGCCGGCGCCTGATTTCTGATTGACATACGGAAAAATAACAAAAAGATGTGTCTGCTTTTGTTGTAAGAGCGGCATAGGATATCATATTCCTCCCGGTGTGAACGTATATATTTTACGAAATAACACCCGGGAGGAATAATTATGTTCATAAAAACCTTCAAGATTTCAAGAGCAGAGCTTGTGATAATGCTGATCGGGCTGATATGCTTTATTGCGACGCTGTGGTATATCATATCGTCGGCTTCCACGGGCGGAGCTGAGAAAGCTTCTGCTGCACCAGCGTCACAGGTGCAGCATTTCCTCACGAATGCGCGTACGGCTGAAGACAGGCTCCGTTTTCTTAGGCAGTTCGGCTGGGAGGTGGAAGCCGATCCGCTTGAAGTGCGCGAAGTGGTCATTCCCGCCGAATTCGACCAGGTTTACAGCGGCTACAACGACATTCAGAAGACGCTTGGCTTTGATCTGGAAAAATACAGGGGTCGCCGCGTGAAAAAATGGGAATACGCGGTCACCAATTATCCCGACGGAATCCGCAATGTCAAGGCGACCATGCTTATTCGCGACGGCACGGTTATTGGAGGGGACATATCCGCTGGCGGCAGGGAGCAATTTGTACATTCGTTTCTGCTGCCGGCGCAGCGGCGCGGGGGGAACGTTATCTCATCGACGGACGGGAAATAATGCCGCGCTCTCAATGGGATATTAATATTCACAGACAGCCTGTTGAATCATAACAGCCTTTTGGCATTGCTTGTTTATTGCACTGCCAAAAGGTTTTTTGCTCTTATAGGCTTGTGATTTTTTGGTGATCTCAATGAGTGGAATTAAAGAAAAAATCTAAACAATTGCCTGCAAATACAAAATTTTTGTGTCATGTGATAAATTGTATTGTATGCCGTTGACATCGTTGCGGTTTTCTGCTAAAATTTTAACGATCTGCGAAGCAAACAGGCAGTATAATAATATCATGCAAAGAGTTGACAGAATCGAGGTAATTGCTATGAATTACACCAGCACCAGAGACAATTCCGTGAAGGTTTCGGCGGCTTACGCCATCGCTACCGGCATATCGCCGGACGGCGGACTTTATGTTCCAGAGAATATTCCCGAATTTACATACGACGAGCTTGTCGAGGCGGCAAAAACCGATTACCGTGAGAGAGCCGTCAGAGTACTTGAAAAATATCTCACCGATTTCACCGGGGAGGAACTGCGCGAGTGCGTTGACGGAGCCTACACAGGCAAATTCGGCGGCGAAAACGTCGCCCCTGTAGTGGATATTGCCGAGAACCGGTTCGTGCTGGAGTTGTGGCACGGTCCCACATGCGCCTTCAAGGATATGGCGCTGCAGCTGCTTCCGCATCTGCTTACCCGCTCGGTCAAAAAGACATGCGACGGCAAGGAGATCGTGATTCTCGTTGCCACTTCGGGCGATACCGGCAAGGCGGCTCTCGAAGGCTTCAGGGACGTTCCGGGTACCCGGATTATCGTATTCTACCCTGTGGAGGGCGTCAGTTCCATCCAGAAGCGCCAGATGGTGACGCAGGAGGGCGGAAACGTCGGCGTGTGCGCAATCAAGGGCAATTTCGACGACGCTCAGACGGGAGTCAAGAGAATCTTTACCGATCCTGAAATAGCCTCCGAGCTTGAGAAGCACAACATGGCTTTTTCGTCCGCCAATTCAATCAACTGGGGCAGACTCGCGCCGCAGATAGTCTATTACATCTCTGCATATGCCGACCTTATGAACAAGGGTGTTATCAAAAACAGGGGAGACAAGGTCAATGTCGTTGTGCCGACCGGCAACTTCGGCAACATTCTTGCCGCTTACTACGCCAAGAAAATGGGGCTGCCGATAGGTAAGCTCATTTGCGCATCCAATTCCAACAACGTGCTGACTGATTTCATAAGAACCGGCGTGTACGACAGAAACAGGAAGTTCTACACCACCATATCCCCGTCGATGGATATTCTCATTTCCAGCAACCTCGAACGCCTCATTTATGACCTCAGCGGCTGTGACAGCGCAAGGGTAAAGGGATGGATGGACAGCCTCGCCGCCACCGGCAGATATGAGGTTGACGAGGACGTCAAGGCGAAGATATCCGAACTTTTCTGGGCGGGCTGCTGCAATGACGCATCGACGCAGGAAACCATCAAGACGGTGTTTGACAGCCGTAATTATCTCTCCGATACGCATACCGCGGTTGCGCTGAATGTCCTTGGACAGTACGTCAAGGAATTCGGCAGCGACGTCCCGGCGATAATCGCATCCACAGCAAGCCCCTACAAATTTGCGCCCGCCGTTCTGGGCGCGGTCGCGTCAGATAAGGTGTCGGAGGACGAATTCGACATGCTTACGGCGCTGTGTGATGTTTCGGGTGTGGAGATTCCCGCGCCTCTCGCCGGTCTCAAGGGCAAAGCCGTCCGCTTCGACCGCGTATGCGACGGCTCCGGAATGAAGGATACCGTTCTCGATATGCTGGGAATATGAACGTCTGCAATGCGGCGTAATGTGTGCTGTGCAGGCTGTTTCGGGGTGATGAATTGGCACTTTTCGCTGTAGCCGACCTGCATTTGTCTGTCGGTGAGGACAAGAAAATGGATAAATTCCGCGGCTGGGAAAATTACGAGCAGCGGCTGCGCAAAAACTGGCTGTCGATAGTGAAGCCTGACGACACAGTTGTGCTGGCGGGCGATATTTCGTGGGCAATGAAGCTGACCGACACGCTTGCCGACTTCGGATTTCTGCATGAGCTGCCCGGGAAAAAACTTCTCGGGAAGGGAAATCACGACTACTGGTGGAGCACAAAGAAAAAAATGGACGACTGGCTGGCGGAATGCGGTTTTGACGATATGTCGATCCTCTTCAACAACGCCTTTGCGTATGGAAAATACGCCGTCTGCGGTACGCGCGGATGGTCATACGACTGTCCCGCGGACGAGCAGAATGTTCTTCTGCGCGAGGTGGGGCGGCTGGAGGCTTCCATAAAGGCGGGGCTGGACATGGGTCTTGAACCGCTGGTATTTCTGCATTACCCTCCGGTCTACGGCGATTATGTCTGCGAAGAGATAACGGAAGTGCTGAAAAAATTCAACGTCAGAAGGTGCCTTTACGGTCACCTGCACGGAGCCGCCCGCGGCAAGGCTGTGACAGGCAACTGGGAGGGCATTGAGATGCGTCTTATTTCTGCCGATCACGTCGGATTTGTCCCGCAATTGATACTTCCGGATATTCATGATGATTAAGTAACAAATAGTTAACATTTTTTCACCATATATTTTGCGAGAAAACTCTTGAAAATTACGATTTCTTTTGATATAATCTATCAATGACTATTGTAATCAGAAATTGTAAAATTTTGTCAGGGAAACGAATGCCATTGATTTATCGTTTCTCAGCATTTTTGCATCAATATTTTTACGGAGGAAATGGAAATGATTACTAACAAGACAAAAATCGACAACAATACCTATGAGGTCGAGTTTAACGCAAGCGCCGAACTGCTCAATGCCGAGAAAAAGCGCGTTTATCTCAAGGAATCCCGCAAGTACAACGTACCCGGCTTCCGTAAGGGCAAGGCTCCTCTGACCGTCATCGAAAAGATGTACGGTCCCGTTTTCACACAGGAAGCCATCGAGACGGTTTATCAGCATGCTGTCGATGAGGCGGTTTCGGAGTTCGGTCAGGAAGTTGTGGACGCGAACAGCGCCGAGGTCGTTTCACTTGAGAACGATGTCGTTTTCAAGGCGAAATTCGTGGTCAAGCCCGAGGTTAAGATCGAAGGCTACAAGGGTCTCAGCGTCGAAAAGGCGGAGGCAGTCGTCACCGACGAGGACATTGATCATGAGCTGAGCCACATTCAGCAGCGCAACGGCAGAACAGTCAATGTCGATGACAGACCCGCTCAGATGGGCGACAGCGTTGTGTTCGACTACGAGGGCTTCTGCGACGGAGTTCCGTTTGAAGGCGGCAAGGCTGAGAAGTACACCCTCAAACTCGGTTCCAACCAGTTCATCCCCGGTTTTGAAGAGGGCATGGCAGGTCACGGCATCGGGGAGGAATTCGACGTCAACGTGACGTTCCCGGAGGAATATCACGCTGATGAACTGGCAGGAAAGCCCGCCGTGTTCAAGGTAAAGATTCACGAAATCAAGATGACTGAACTCCCCGTGCTCGACGATGATTTCGCCAAGGACGTCAGCGAGTTCGACACTCTCGACGAGTACAAGGAAGATCTCCGCAAGGAGCTTCTCAAGAAGGCA
>ONWI01000269.1 GCA_900321515.1 uncultured Eubacteriales bacterium
CTCCATGCATTGCTGCTGAACGGCTCTGCGCGACAGAGTAGCGTATGGAATTCCATGCCTGTCAGAGCATATTTTGGTAACGATGAAGCATACAGGCTTGCCGACACGGGAAATAATGGCGATGTCGCGTGTGGTTCCCTGCGCTATGCCAAGGGCGCATTCCTCGCGTGGGATTACCCCGTTCATGCAGCCCAGATCTACAATCAGATTATGGCTGCTGTCGCAGACTGAAGCTCTCGCTTCCAATACCGTTCCGTTCTCCATAGCTGAGGTGAGCGCAGCAGCAGTTGACATATTTTCTGTGTTTTTTTCTGTATTCAATAACTTTCCTTCGGGCTTGAATCTTATCATTTTCAGCTCTGCCTTCCTGAAGACAGCTTCTTGCAAATTCTGATACTACTCTCCGATTGAAGGCAGACAAAAAGATTTCCGAAAATATTCTGTGTCATGCGCGGAATGGCGGTCGTCCGGCATGAAGCGGAACGACGGCGGGCTTATGCCCGCATGGGAGAAAAGCGAAGCATGGCGCCAAATAAGTCCTAAGGAACTGTGCAGCATCTTTACGCCCACGTCCCGCTTGCATCTTTTCCGTCATATTTCGTGAGATTTAAGATGTGTCCACTTTTTCATGAAGAGTTGTATGATGTTACGCTGCCGTTGTTTTATTCCCTGCATATATATGACGCCCGGAGGTGGAATATGAATGCGGGAGATTGACATAAAATTTGTCAAAGGAATGGTTTGGTTTACATCATTGGCACAGACGGATTAAATTTCGATGCCACTCTGACATATTCCGACATAATTAAAAATATATATAGCAATATAATGACTTGAGAATATCAAAACGGAGGCATTGACGAATTGAAACAGACGGTATATGTGGACGTGCTGCTGGCGCTGAATTTCTTTATCAATTACTTTCTTTTGCTTTCAGTCGGCAGGATAATGAAATCCTCCATCAGCCGGACGCGGATATGTCTCGGAGCTGCGTTCGGAGCCGCTTGCGCCCTTACGCTTTTCCTGCCGCCGATGAATTTCATTACGGACGGGCTTGTTAAGATATCCGGTTCGTCAGTGATGGTGCTTATAGCGTTTAAACATCGCAGCCTGCGTTCGTTCTGGCGATATATGCTGGTGACGTGCGCTGTGACATTCGGATTCGGAGGCGCGATGCTTGCGCTCTGGCTGACCGTGGCCCCGAACGGCATGTATTATCGCAACGGTACAGTGTATTTCAGCCTGTCGCCGGGATTTGTGATATTTATTACCGTGATATGCTACACAATCATAACGCTTGCAGGTAAGATTTGCCGAAGGCTGGAGCTTCGGTCGTGCGAATGCCGCGCCGTAATACGCGGCGAAGGCGGCGCTCGTTCGCTCAGGCTGCTCTGCGATACCGGCAACATGCTGACGGAACCGTTCTCCGGTCTGCCTGTGATAGTCGCGCGCCGCAGCGCGGTGGGCAGACTGCTTCCGCCGGGATTCCCCACGGAGCAGAAAAGCGGAAATCTGAGGGTAATACCGTATTCGTCGGTTGGCGGCGAAGGGCTGCTGTGCGCATTCATGCCGGACAGCGTCGAACTGCGTTTAGGCTCCAGAAGACAGATGACGAAATGCTATGTAGCCGTGTCGGACGACCTTGGCGACAGCGAATACGACGGAATTATTAATCCTGTAATATTTGATTATTAACGAGAGAGACGATCAAAATGTTTTTTTTAATGAGAATCAAAAAATTAGCTGAGATATTTTCACGAAACGTAGCTGCGAGATTCGGACCCAAACAGGATATTCATTACATAAACGGACCCGAAACGCTTCCGGCTCCGCTGGAACCTGAGGAAGAACAGGAGATATTCGACCGTATCATAGGAGGGGATGAGTCCGCGCGTGAACCGCTGATTACGCATAACCTGCGTCTTGTGGTTTATATAGCACGCAAGTTTGAATCAAGCGGCGTCGGGATAGAGGATCTGATCTCTATCGGCACCATCGGACTCGTTAAGGCTGTCAATACTTTTTCACCCGAACGCAGCATAAAATTGGCAACCTATGCCTCCCGCTGCATCGAGAATGAAATCCTCATGTATCTGAGAAAGACGGGATCGGCAAAAATGGAAATCTCTATCGACGAACCTCTGAATGTGGATTGGGACGGCAATGAACTGCTTCTTTCGGATGTGCTCGGCAGCGACCCTGACAGCGTAAGCATTGGAGTGGAGGAGGAAAACGAGCGCGATCTTCTGCTGAAAGCGGTCAACCGGCTGGAGAACCGGGAAAAATTGATTATGTCGCTGCGTTTCGGTCTTTTCGGATATGAAGAACATACCCAGAAGGAGGTTGCGGATCTGCTCGGAATCAGTCAGTCATATATTTCCCGCCTTGAAAAACGCATACTCTGCAAGCTGAAGGATGAGCTGGCTCATTTGAGCAAATAGGAATAACAATAAAAATGTCGCTCCGCAGGCGACCAAATTACAATTCCCCTCTGATATAATTAAGGTGTAGTCAGGAAGTGAAGACGCTGAGTACTTCACATACATCATTATATTACGGGGGTATCAATTATGAAAAACAACATTACGGAGCTGGTATTTATTCTTGACAGGAGCGGATCAATGTCCGGATTGGAGAGCGACACTATAGGAGGATTTAATTCGCTTATAGAAAAACAGCGTAAACAGGATGGAGAGTGCTATGTGTCGGTTGTGCTGTTCGACAACAGGAGCGAGGTCCTGTACGACCGCGTGAAGCTCAAGGACGTCAGAAAAATGACTGAGCGCGATTACACGGTGCATGGCTGCACCGCGCTTATCGACGCTGTTGGCGGGGCAATAAAGCATATAGGCAACATTCACAAATATGCCCGCCCCGAGGACGTTCCGGAGCATACGATGTTTGTAATAACGACCGACGGAATGGAGAATGCAAGCCGCCACTACAGCAGCGCCCAGGTCAAGCGTATGGTTCAGCAGCGCAAGGAAAAAGACGGTTGGGAATTTCTCTTTATAGGCGCAAACATTGATTCGGTTGATACGGCAGGACGCATAGGAATCGACTCCAACCGGGCTGTCAATTACCACGCTGACAAGATCGGAACGGCGGTATTGTATGAGGCGGTGAGCGTTTCAATAGGCAACGTGAGAGGCGGCAACGCGCTGGAGGACGATTGGGGCGGAAAGATTGACGATGATTACAAAAACCGGCAGCACCACAAGAAAGGTCACGGCAAATAATGCACAAAGAGACGATCGGCAAAAGGCTTTGTCGGTCGTCTCTTTGTGTACTGATACTAATTGTCAATCAAAAGTAGACATGCTTTGCGGTCTACTTTTGATTGACAATTAGTATGAAAAAATCATATTTCCATTTCAAGCACATCGGCGAGTCTGAATGCTGCGGAAACGTCACCCCGGACGGTGAGTC
>ONWI01000268.1 GCA_900321515.1 uncultured Eubacteriales bacterium
CGGCGACGGCGAGGAGATAATCCACGCCCTCCCGAATGCCGAATCTGCCAAGCTCCTGAACGGCGCTCTGTCTGGCGAGAATCGGCAGGTTGTTTTCGGCGCTCAGATGTCCCAGTACAAAGCGGGTGGTTCCCGCCCGGGCAAGCCCCGGGAGCTCTGAGGAACAGGCTTCGTTGCTCAGATGTCCCGTTTCGGAGGCAATGCGTTTTTTGAGCGGATAGGGATATGTCCCGGCATAGAGCATGGAGAGATCGTGATTGGATTCTAGATATACCAGGTCGCTGCTATCGAGCGCCTTGTGGATTTCAGGCGTGATGATTCCGGTATCTGTGGCGAGCGAAATGCTTCGTCCGTCGCCGCATTCAACACGGAATCCGCAGCTTTCGGCGGCGTCGTGCGAGGTGGCAAAGCAGGTAACCCCCATGGCCCCCATATCGACTTCGCCATCCGGCATCAGCCGCAGGTCAACATTTTTGGCATGTCCGTTTTCCTGTAGGAAGGCAGCCGTTCCTTCCGTGGCATAGACCGGCACTTTAAGCGTTGAGGCAAGCACACGAACGCCTGCTATATGATCAATATGCTCGTGCGTGATGAAAATTCCCGCTATATTGCTTGGTTCGATATTTTCCCCGTTCAGCCTCTCTTTTATTTTTTTGGCTGAACGTCCGGCGTCTATCAGTATGTATCTGCCGCTGCAGCCCACTGCAATGCAGTTCCCGCTGCTTCCGCTGTACAGTGAACAAAATCTTGCCAATATTATTAAACTTCCTCTCTTCCGCGAATCGCCATATGCAAACAATGACCGCCTACCTGAAGCCGGAGGCGGTCGTTGATATTTTGTGTTGAATGAATAATTACTTACTGCCGCAATCGCAGCCGTTTTTACTTTCGTTTTTATCGCTGTAAAAATCGTCCGGAACGGTTTTACGGTCGATCACAGCGCCGACACCGACCAACTTGTCTATAAGCTGCTCGTAGCCGCGTTCGATATGGTAAATCTCGCGGATGTATGTCTCTCCCTCAGCTATGAGCGCGGCAATTACCATGGCAGCGCCGCCTCTGAGGTCGGTTGCCTTTACATGATTTCCCGTCAGCTTCTCCACTCCGGTGAATTTTGCCACTCTGCCCTGCACTTCGGCGTTGACGCCTAATTTTTTAAGCTCCTCGACATATTGGAAGCGGTTTTCCCACACGCCTTCCGTAATGGAGCTGACTCCCTTGGCTATAGACATTGCCGCTGCCATCTGCGGCTGCATATCGGTGGGAAATCCGGGGTGAGGCATTGTTGTGACGTTGCATGCCTTGAGCGGGCCGGAACGGGTGATTCGCATGGAATCATCGTACTCGTATATCTCCACGCCCATTTCCATCAGCTTTTTGGATATGCTTTCCATGTGCTTTGGCGTCACGTTTTTAATGGTAATATCTCCGCCTGTCGCGGCTGCCGCTATCATGTAGGTACCTGCTTCTATCTGGTCGGGAATAATGGAGTATGTCGCGCCGTGCATTTTGCTTACGCCGCGGATCTTGATGACGTCGGTTCCCGCGCCTCTGACGTCGGCTCCCATAGAATTGAGGAAGTTGGCGAGGTCAACAATATGCGGTTCCTTAGCAGCGTGTTCAATGACGGTGAGCCCCTTCGCTCTGACCGCGGCAAGCATTATATTGATGGTAGCGCCCACCGATACAACGTCCAGCGGAACGCACGCGCCCTTCAGTCCGTCCTTTGCGGTCAACGAGATAATGCCGTCGCGCAGACCGGTCTTTGCCCCCAATGCTTCAAAGCCCTTGAGATGCTGGTCAATAGGGCGCACGCCGAAATAACAGCCGCCCGGCATTGGAACCCTTGCCCGCCCGAATCTGCCCAGCAAAGCGCCAAGAAGATAGTAGGACGCGCGCATGTTTTTGGCGAGCTCCTGACTGACCTGTGTGCAGTTCAGTTCTCTTGAATCGATCTCAATGACTGAGCTGCTGATTTTATTGACCTTTGCACCGAGCTGAACAAGGATTTTTGAAATAACTTCCACGTCGCTTATGGTGGGGAGGTTTTCTATTCTGCATATATCACCCGACAGTATGGCGGCGGGAATAATGGCAACCGCGGCATTCTTTGCGCCGCCTACGGTTATGGAGCCTTTCAGCTTTTTACCGCCCTGAACAACAAAAATATCCAAGGATATACCTCCAATTCATAATCAGAACAGAATAATTATAACACGC
>ONWI01000263.1 GCA_900321515.1 uncultured Eubacteriales bacterium
AGTATATGCGAGGACAGAATCACGGTGTGCTTCTTGCCGAGCTTCTGGATGAGCGAACGCACCTCAATTATCTGCTTCGGGTCAAGTCCCACGGTCGGCTCGTCCAATATTAGCACCGGAGGATTGCCCACAAGTGTCTGGGCTATTCCCACGCGCTGGCGGTAGCCCTTGGAGAGATTTTTTATCAGCCTGCCGCGAACCGACGAAATTCCAGTCAGATCGCATATCTCGCTGAAATGCGCTTCCTTCTTCTGAGTCGCGCCCTTCAGCTCGTAGATAAATGCAAGGTATTCGTTGACCGTCATATCCGGGTAAAGAGGAGGGACTTCCGGCAGATAGCCTATTCTTTTCTTTGCCTCAGTTGGCTGATCGAGTATGTCAAATCCGTCAATGGACACTGTGCCTGATGTTGAGGAAAGATAACCGGTGATTATATTCATGGTCGTGGTCTTGCCCGCGCCGTTCGGTCCCAGAAATCCGGCGATTTCTCCCGATTTTACCGAAAAGCTCACGTTGTCGAGCGCGACGTTGGCACCGTATTTTTTTGTCAGATTTTTAACCTTTATCATCACATTCCCGTCCTTGTCATTGCTGAGAAATATATTTAGAGGATATCACCCTCAATTGATAAATATGTGTACTCAATATAAAAATATAATTAAAACTGAAAATCTTCATCCGGTTCGCTCAGATCGAACTCAGGCACATATTCCTCCGCTGCCGACGAAAGCTCCTGCCGGAATCCGTTCATTCCGAGAATATCGGCTGTATCGAGCACTCTTTCATATTCGCTGCCGGTTAATCTGCGCCCAAGTTCGGGAAACGGTAACCAGTTCCCCGCGGGCGTGTACTGGCTCATTATGCTCACCAATGTGCCGCGCGGCAGTTCGGCACTGATTTTTCTCAGCGCGGCAATTGAATTGCGCACATTGCCCGGCAGTACAAGATGACGCACTATAACGCCCCGCTTCATTATCCCGTTTTCGATGATATTTCCGCCCGCGCAATCGCACATGAATTTTATCGCTTTCAGCGCGACGGTCGGATAATCAGGCGCACCGGCGTATTTTCCGGCTACGGCGGGAAGTGCGAATTTGTAATCCGGCAGCCAGATATCAATATATTCCGCAAGCGCCTTCAGAGTTTCCGGTCGTTCGTATCCCCCGCTGTTCCATACGGTAGGAATGCCAGGACGGTATATTTTAAGCGCCTGAATTATCGCCTCAGCGTAATGAGTCCCCGTTACAAAACTGATATTGTGCGCGCCCTGTCCTTCCAGTCCGCGCATGATGTCCGCAAGTCCTTCCGGAGTAACCGCGCGCCCACGCAATTCCGACGATATCGGATAGTTCTGGCAGAAGGCGCACCCAAGGCAGCATCCGGAGAAAAATATCGTACCGGAACCGGCGCTGCCGCTTATCAGCGGCTCCTCCCACATGTGCAGCGCGGCACGGGATATCACCGGCACCGTTCCGCAGCCGCAGAAGCCTTCGCCCCTCAGTCTGTTCCTCGACGCCCCGCACATTCTCGGACACAGTTTGCAGCTCTTCACTATGTTCACTCCCAATCAGCAAAATCGGCAGGCTCCGGCATTGTCGCCGTTTCCCGCCGATGATTGTTATTTTGCAACAGACGCCAGGGATTCTCCGTCATCGGACTGCACGCAGCCTGTCTCGACCAGCGTCTTTCTATGCTCAAGCCCGTCATAGGTTATTTTGAGGGTATGGGAAATTCTGTATTGCCTGCCGCACAAGGCACAACGGTACATGGCATAATGCTTCTTGTTTTTGCATGTAAAACCGGTCAGACGCTTCATGAACGTTCCGCATTTCGGACACTCTGTCATGAAGTCCGAGTAAACGATCTGTTCGTCGTCCAGATCCTGAAGGTTGTAGCACTTGAAGTTCATCCGTTCATAAAATACCGGGTCTGCCTTCTTGACGAACATTTCGAAAAGCTCCGGCTTGTAGAGCTTTGCAAAGCATTTTGCCGTAAGCCTGCTGTCATTGAGGGCGCGGTGAAGCTGATCTTCCCCTATTTCCACTTCCGCAAGTTCCGCAAAGGCTGCCAGACCTACCTGCTTATTCAGCGGTATGCCGGCGGCATACTGACAAAGCTGCTGCGCGTCGCAGTAATTCCTTATTATGTATATCTCGTCGATCATGTTGTACCATCTGAGGTTTTCGTGAAGTACGCTTATATCCGAATTGCCCCATGCGAGCATGCAGTTGTCTCCTGTGCCTATCCACGCCTTCAGCTTTTTGAAAACCGTGATGAAGCCTTCGGCGTTCTTCAGGTCGTCATTGGTTATATGGGTCAGATCCTTGATCCTTCCTCTGATTTTCTTGGTCTGCCTGGGCGATACAAGAGTCTGAAAATCGCCTGCATAATTCATTTGTTCATCAAGGGCAACCGCTCCGATCTCGATTATCTCATTGAAATAACCTGAACGGGTGGTCGCTCCGTTCCATTCAAGATCAATAATAATATACTTCATCGGGCTTTTTTATCTAATGCCAGTTTTCATCTCACGGAGAAAGGCAATCCTTTCTAAAGAATCAGTTTATCTTTATATTTTACATCATTTACACTACAAAATCAACACTTATATCTGATATTTTCATATTAAATTTTGACG
>ONWI01000262.1 GCA_900321515.1 uncultured Eubacteriales bacterium
CAGCTTGAATCACTCGACGCGAGCGGCAACAAGCTCAGATTCTCCACCGTTACCCAGCCGGCAGGCTTTACGGCGGGCAACTACAGCAATCAGGACAACGGAACTATTGAAATTCCCGCTTCCGTCGCTGTCGGTCAGCAGATCGACCTTTCGGCGGAGTATGTTGATGAAAACACCGTCTTCACATGGACTCCTGACGACGTCACATTCCAGAACAGCAACGGTAAAGTGTCCTTTGGCAGCGACGCAAAGGGAAAAAATATTTCCGGAGTTATCACTCATCCCGATTACGAAGGTCTGGAGATCAGCGTGACAGGAATCAGAATTCTGCCGGGATTTACTCTTGATGCCGGCGACACAGAAGTCACAGCCGAACCGGAAGACGGCATAACACTGGAGGACGCGGACGGCAATCCCATAGATATCAACGAGGTAACGCTGAAAATAAGACATCTGAGCGAAGACGAATTGGCATCTGAAAAGGCGGCAATTATCGCGAAAGGAAACACCGTAGCCGAAAAAGATATACTGGACGGCTATGATATTTCTCTCATTGATAAAAACGGAAGACCTGTAAAAATAACAAGTCAGGCGGGAATAAAAATAACGCTTCCGTACAAAGGCATTCACCGTGATGAAAATACATTCGTGCTTTACCACAATGATTCACAAAACAGCATAGAGAAAATCACATGCAATGCCGCAGCAAAAGGACTCATATTTGTGGGGCACCGATTCAGCGCTTACACTTTCTGCGCAAGTCCGAAATCATCCGGTAACGGCAGTACCCCTTCAGACAACGGTAATAACGGTTCTTATAAAAACAGTATACCCGGCACCGGCGAATCGCTTGCGATAATTATCGCGGCATATCTTATGATGACAGCTTCACTTGCCGCCATGTTCACAGCACCCTATCTGAAGCGAATATTCCAAAAGATCAAGGTCAAAGCGGAAAAGGAGTAAGTACGGCGCAAAACCGGATAAAATAATACGCTCCCCTTTTTGAACGGCTAACCACGTCAAAAAGGGGAGCATTTTTATTTGTGAGCTTCATTATTCTGTACAATCTGATGTTTTGAAATTTTTTACTTAAAAATTATTGCAACAAGCTCAGTTATCTGTTATAATAAAGCAGTTATATTCGCTCTTTAATACTGAAAGGATGTTGAAGCCAATGTACGCAGATATGATCGATTCAATCGGATTCCTTAAATCATACGACAGCGAGGTTGCCGCCGCAATGGACGACGAGCTTGCCAGACAGAGAAGAAATCTTGAGCTGATCGCTTCAGAAAATCTTGTTTCACCCGCTGTTCTTGCCGCCATGGGCAGCGTACTCACCAATAAATACGCCGAAGGCTACCCGGGCAAGCGTTATTACGGCGGCTGCCAGTGTGTTGACGTTGTGGAGGATATCGCGCGCAAGAGAGCTTGCGAGCTTTTCGGCGCTGAACATGCCAACGTTCAGCCTCATTCCGGAGCTCAGGCCAATATCGCAGTATACTTTGCCCTGCTTCAGCCTGGCGACACCGTAATGGGCATGAACCTCGCCGAAGGCGGTCACCTTACCCACGGCTCACCGGTCAATATGTCGGGTAAGTTCTACAACTTCGTCCCGTACGGCGTTGACGGAGAAACAGGCAGAATTGATTACAACAAGGTATATGAAACTGCACTTCAGGTCAAACCAAAGATGATCGTCGCCGGCGCGAGCGCATATCCGAGAGCCATTGATTTTGCCAAATTCAGCGAGATTGCCAAGGCTGTAGGCGCTTACCTGATGGTCGATATGGCTCACATTGCAGGTCTGGTCGCCGCGGGCGTTCATCAGAATCCCGTCGAGTATGCCGACATTGTTACCACCACAACTCACAAGACCCTGCGCGGACCCAGAGGCGGCATGATTCTCTGCCGCGAGGAGTACGCAAAGGCAATAGACAAGTCCATTTTCCCTGGCACTCAGGGCGGTCCGCTTATGCACACCATCGCGGGCAAGGCTGTCTGCTTCGGCGAAGCTCTCAAGCCGGAATTCAAGGCATACGGCAAACAGATAGTCGCAAATGCCGCTGCAATGGCGGAGGAATTCGACGCCAGAGGCATTAAAATGGTATCCGGCGGCACAGACAACCACCTCATCCTGCTCGATCTTCGCGGCACAGGCATCACCGGCAAGGAACTTGAACACCGTCTGGACGATGTTTACATAACCGCCAACAAGAACACCATTCCCAATGAGCCGCTCAGCCCGTTTGTTACAAGCGGCGTTCGCCTGGGCACTCCGGCGGTCACCACCAGAGGACTTGTCGAGAAAGATATGAAGAAGATAGCCGAATACATCTCCCTCGCCATCACTGACTTTGAAGGCAGTGCCGACGCCATCCGCGCAGGTGTAACCCAGCTGCTCGAAGCATATCCGCTGTATCAGTAATTGTGTGATCACATTCTGATTATTCACCCCAACCAAATATATGCCACTCCCCCGTCCACGCAAGTTCATTGCGCGAACGGGGGAGTGTTAAATTTATGCTGTTTTATTTCTCGGATCACACTAAGACCTGCTTCTTGAGAAGCTGCGCCAGCCAAAAAATATTAGCAGGACGAAAGATAGTCTGCAATAAAGGCGTCAATATCACGATATGTTTTTTCCTTCAAGCCGATTTTCCTGTATTCAGTTAAATAATCCCTCAACAAAGCGTCAAATCCCTCCGCCGTCTTTCTCAGATCATCGGGATCATAAACGGAAAGCACATCATATGTTTCAATATCCGTCCTGCTGCCAATTTCAGACAACATTTCATTCAGACTTACCAGACTCATAAAAGCAAGATAACGGTTGCCGGTTTCCGCCGCCAGATACATTTTGCCGTGCCAGTTGGAAAACATCTCTTCAAAAGTCCCTTTTAGTGTTTCTGCATCAGCTGTTTTTTCGGTTGTTGAGAAGCAGACCTTTTCCCTTTCAAAGCATAACTTCAGTTCCCGTACCAATACCGTAAGCCGGTCTTTCAGGGAGTTGACTGTCATAGCCGTGATGATGTTTTCGATCATCTCACACAGGTTTTCCGGTCGTCTTTCCATTGCGTTCAACTCTTCATAACGCCGTTTCACGCCCATGCGGAAATATGTCTTGTTCAACATCGCAACCGCGTTTTCCGCGCAGTAGATCACATTGCCGGCAGCTTTGCGAACATCGTTCAGTTCTTCTGCCATCATGGCTTCCGCGTAATACTGCATCGCCTCATGCAATGGTTTTTCAGCCCTATTAAAGTCCGCTTGGCAAAATGGCGCTTCCAGTTGAATTCGCACCTGTTCCCGCAGCTTTTCCAGTTCCGCCATGTATTTTGCGTCTGCACAATATACGATACGTGCATCCATCAATTTGGAGATATGCGGATGTTCATAACAGGCGTCATGCCGCAGCCAATCCCAGTTCGTACAGTAGATATCGTGACCGACTCCCAGATCTTCCTGTATGAAGGCAGACCCCAGCTGCCAACCTCGTTCATCTTTGATCAGAATCAACAGATCCAGATCAGAATACGGATGAATATCCCCTGTCTGAAATGAGCCGTATATCCCAATCAGTGCCACCGCACCAGGACACACAGCTTTTTCCTTCTCTATCACAGCATGAATGATTTTCTGATTTCTGATTTCCACTGAATTCATGATGAATCTTTTCCTCCACTGACTACGAGCCTGTTTAGAATTGCCCCGCATGTGCGGAGTTGCGCTAACTGAACAAGTTCAGCTTGCAGCTTTTTCGGCAATAAAAGCCGAAAATATATAGAAACATACGTTTCCATTGTTTTCTTGCAAAATATAGCGGAAAATCTGCAAGCAAGCCGTGCGTGAAGAAATTCTAACTGATCTTCAGATCAATGCCGTACTGAAATATCTTTCTGCGCGGTCTGCCAATATCGTGGCAATGGTCTTATCTTTACCGTATTTCTCAGCCATTTTTTGGGCAGCCCATACATTGGCGCCGGAGGACGTTCCGACCAGCAACCCCTGCACTCTTGCCAGTTCCCGCGCAGTATTTATGGCATCCTCATCCGAAACCTCAATAATATCCGTAATGATGGAAGTGTCCAGAATGTCCGGAATAAAACCGTCGCCGATTCCCTGTATCTGGTGCAGTCCAGGTTCATCTCCCAGCAGCGCAGATACATTCAGCGGTTCCACAGCGACTATCTTGCAATCCGGATTTTGTTCCAGAAGATACTGTGCAACGCCCTGCAATGTCCCGCCGCTTCCGATTCCTGATACATAGATGTCTATTTGTTTGCCAAGCTGCTGTGTCAGCTCCACGGCTGTCGTCCGGTAGTGCATCTGGGGATTCGCCTTATTCTGGAACTGCTGAGGCACAAAGTACTCCGGTGAAGAGGAGGCAATTTCCAATGCCTTATCCACGGAACCCCCGATACTAAGTTTAGGGTCTGTCAGTACCAGTTCTGCTCCCAGCGCACGGATTATCTTCTTGCGTTCCTCACTCATGTTTTCCGGCATAACGATGATCACACGGTATCCCTTCCGCACGCCGCACAGCGCAAGCCCTATGCCTGTGTTTCCGGAGGTAGGCTCAATAATCGTCATTCCCGGCTTTAAGCGTCCGTCCTTTTCGGCTTCCTCTATCATATTCAAAGCAATCCGGTCTTTTATACTGCCGCCGGGATTTAAAAATTCTGCTTTGGCATAAATCTGAAGTCCGGTAGTCTGCTCAAGGCTTATCAACGGAGTATTCCCGATCAGATCCAGTACATTTGTATAATACATAATTGTTTTTCCCCTTTCAAATAATTGCCGTATTAGATTGTAAAGTTTATAAAGGCGATATGACGGGGCTTGCGCATTTTAAGCCGGAGCTTTTTTCTTCAGCCGGGAAGGTCGGATTTGGATTATTTTTCCTATTTCGGTATTCGCCCGACCGCGTTTTTGTCCGGGAGCGTTTTGCTCGCTGATTATGCGGCATCCCGCAAGTTGATTTTGCAATTGAAGTTAAATCTTTCTTCATCAACTCACATTTCGCATGAGCAGCGCGGGAAAACATCCGATTATCTTACGAAGCACTTTTGCTATGCGAAACAACGACATTTCTATCATATAACAAATTCTTTGGAAAATCAATCTGTCATCTTAATTTTCGACTATTTTTCGGAAAATAAATTTATCAGAACAAATATCCTGCGGTTGCTTCTACAATCGCAGGCATTCGGATAATATTTTTAGAAGCACCAAGGCTCTGTATTTCTTTGAGCTTTGGTGCTTCTTTATTGTTGTTGATATTATACCATGCTGTTTTCAGAGCCTATTCAGCATCTCTCCGCGCACGGATGACCTTGGTTCTGTCAATTTTCGGAACAAGCCGCCTGATGATAGGTCTTAACCATACCGGCAACCAGTTCATTGATATTGGACTTATTGGCGTAAGCTGCATTCATCAATGTATCTAACTGACGCAGGAATTCATCTACGTCAAACGGAATCGGGGAACCAATATGTATAAGATCATTGTCTGTCTTTCGCAGTCCCTCTTCTTCCATCAGCTTTTCCTCAAACAGCTTTTCACCGGGTCTGAGACCTGTATATTCAATCTTGATATCAACGTCCGGTTTGAATCCCGACAGCTTAATCAGATTTCTCGCCAATGTGTCTATCTTGACAGGACTTCCCATATCGAGCACGAATATCTCGCCGCCGTGGGCATACGTTCCCGCAAGCAAGACGAGCGAAACAGCCTCCGGGATAGTCATAAAATACCGTATAACGTCCGGATGAGTCACGGTGACGGGACCGCCTTTTGCTATCTGCTTTTTAAAGATGGGAATAACGGAACCGTTGCTCCCGAGAACATTTCCGAAGCGCACAGCAACAAATTCGGTTTTGATGTTTTTAAAAACGTCTCCTGTACCGTTCTTGTCAGCATTTTCCTTGCCCACATGGGTGAAAAGCTGCGGTATCTCATTTGCCTTGCCCTGCTTTATCTTATAGTCAAAGCTCTGCACGATCATCTCGCAAAGGCGCTTGCTGGCGCCCATTATATTGACCGGATTGACCGCCTTATCCGTGGAAATAAGCACGAATCTCTCGCAGCCGTTAACCATAGCGGCATAAGCAGTCTTGTATGTACCTATCGCATTATTCTTCACAGCCTCGCAAGGGCTGTCCTCCATCAGCGGAACATGCTTGTGAGCCGCCGCGTGATACACTATCTCCGGACGATAATCCTCAAATACCTCAAACATACGTCTGCTGTCACGAACAGAGCCAATAAGCACTTTGAGATTCAGATCCGGATACATGTCCTTCAGCTTGAGCTCGATTTCATAGGCGTTGTTTTCGTAAACGTCAAATATTATAAGCTGCTTTGGAGAATGCGTCGCAATCTGCCTGCAAAGCTCACTGCCTATTGATCCTCCGCCGCCTGTGACAAGCACCGTCTTTCCGCTTATGAATTCAAAGACTTCAGTCAGATCGGGTTTGATTTGATCGCGTCCAAGCAGATCCTCTATAGACACATTCTTCATGGAGGTCACGGAAACCTGTCCGGTAACGAACTGATACATTCCGGGAAGCTGCTTCAATTCGCAGTCTGTTTCACTGCAAATATTCAGAATATCTCTTTTGTCCTCTGCCATGGCTTTGGGAATAGCGAGATAAATTTTGTCAATATCGTATTTTTCGACATTGGTTAGTATGTCATCGCGTCCGCCGACTATAGGAACGCCGTCGATAATTCTGTTCCATTTATTCGGATTATCATCTATAATACAGACAACCTTATCATTCGTTTCAACGGAAGACATAATATCTCTGAGAATAAGCTGGCCGGCAGCGCCTGCTCCGATCAGCATAACTCTCTCGCCGTTGCTCTTCCTGCTTTTGGCACTTGCCCGCATCTGATTGAATAACCTGTATGAAAATCTTATGCCCAGCAGCAAAATAAACTGCATTATCATGCCCCACAGATAGTAGGTCAGCGGCATCCTTCCCAAAAGGAAGGTTATGGCAACTGAATGTATTACCGACATCAGAAAGGATGCCTCAAAGGTTCTTAACAGCTCGGTATAGCTCGCAAAACGCCACATGCTTTTATACAGACTGAAAAACCAGAATACAATTACGCAAGCCAGAGCGTACCATGTAATAAAATTCCTGTATGGTATGAAATAAATATCAGGAATGCGCGAAAAAATAAAATCAAATCTTCCCCATAGTGCCACAAAATAAGCGGCATGAATCGCTACAATATCATAGCACATGAGCAGTACCGCCAGTACATGCCAATGTTCTATCTTGTGTGCCTTTTTAAACAGCTTCCCCTTATTATTCATCCGTTTCTTTCCTCCCAATGCCAAATAATCACTTCGCATCGCGTTATTTTTATTTTTCGTGCGTCTGTGCCGCAAGATTGAATCATGAAAATAATCATGAAAATACAGTCGTAGCGTTCTTTTGAAACAAACTAATACATCATATCCGATTCTGACGGGTGACAGATAATATTCCAGGCAATCGCAGCAATTATCATTCTTATCTGTGCCAATTATACCAATTCGCAGCCACTTCCTCGAAGAAATCAAAACATAATTCATATCGGAAATATCTTTCCAAATAAAAAGCAAAAAATTAATCAATCAAATCCGTTAATCTATTGATTTCCAGAATTCAATAATAATTTGAAAAACCGAATGGATTTCACCTTGACACAATCTTAACATATCCCGAAAGCCTTGTCAATATGATAATCTAAAATAAAAAATTGTTTTGTGAAAGTACACAATTAATAGTTATTTTATTTATTTTTTTATGCTTCAATTACCCCTTATTCTAAAGGGAGTGTGAGAAGTTTTTTCTGCAAAAGAAACAGTTTCCAGAGCGTGATTATACTAAAAAACCGTTAGGACAAAACATAAAAACTCGCAAATAAAGTTTGTGATAGTTTTGATATTGCTTTTTTCTAAAATACTTGATATAATCAAAATGATATAATTTTCGATTTGCAACTTGTTTGTGAAAGGCTGGTAAAAATGAAAAAAACTATAAAAAAATTTATTGCCGCTTCGTTGGTGTGCGCTTTTTTCTGCGGAGCAGCTTCGCTTGATGTGTCTGCCGCACCAAAGTATGTCAAGATAATCGGTGAACCTGTCGCCGTCCGTGAAAATCCGGGAACTTCATCAACTTTTATTAAACAGGTTCACAGCGGTGAACGCCTGATTTATCTCGGTGAGAAAAATGACGATAACGGCAATCGCTGGTATCAGGTAAAGATGCCGGACAACAAGACCGGCTGGGTGATTTCCTCATTGGCGGATACAGTTGATGAGAAAGCCGTCGGCACAGTGCAGGTCAACGCAAAACTGCTGAACGTCCGCTCAAAAGCAAGCCTTCAAAGCGAAGTGCTTGGCATAGCCAAA
>ONWI01000261.1 GCA_900321515.1 uncultured Eubacteriales bacterium
CGTCTGGCACGCTGCCTTTGGCAGCTGGCATATCTTTCCGCCATATTTTGCCAAAATCCTCGTTAATACACAAAGTATTGCCTGCGGTTTTGGCTGCCTTGGCAAAAAATCTGACTACGCCATCCGCACACGTGGAGATACGTCAGCAGGCTCTTACTAAAAAAACGGCTTCCCCCGGCATATTGTCAGAGGAAACCGTTTTTGATTTCTGTATTTACCAAATGGTATTCTGTTATGATTATTTTACCGCATTGAAACCTCTTTCAAGATCTGCGATGACATCGTCGATGTGCTCGGTGCCTATTGAGAGGCGGATTGTATTGGGCTTGATGCCCTGATCGAGAAGTTCTTCCGGCGAAAGCTGCGAGTGCGTGGTGGTAGCCGGATGAATGACAAGTGATTTTACATCTGCGACGTTAGCAAGCAGGGAGAATATCTCAAGGTTGTCGATGAATTTGTGAGCTTCTTCCTGTCCGCCCTTTATATCGAATGTAAAGATTGATCCTCCTCCGTTGGGAAAGTATTTTTTATAGAGGTTATTCTGCGGGTGATCGGGGAGGGAGGGGTGATTGACACGTTCCACCTGCGGGTGGTTTGCGAGGTATTCCACAACCTTGGCGGTGTTCTCGGCGTGACGTTCCAGGCGGAGGGAGAGAGTTTCGATCCCCTGGAGCAGCAGGAACGCGTTGAAAGGCGATATTGCCGCGCCCGTGTCTCTGAGCAGTATCGCGCGGATGTAGGTGACAAAAGCGGCAGGACCGGCTGCGTCCACGAATGAAACCCCGTGATAGCTGGGATTCGGAGCGGCAATGGGCGCGTATTTGCCCGACGCCTTCCAGTCGAATTTGCCTGAATCCACTATTACGCCGCCGAGAGTGGTGCCGTGTCCGCCTAAAAACTTGGTGGCGGAATGTACGACAATATCCGCGCCGTGTTCGATGGGTCTGATGAGATACGGAGTGCCGAATGTGTTGTCTATCACTACGGGAATGCCATGTTTATGGGCGATTTCGGATATAGCGTCAATGTCGGGAATGTCACTGTTGGGGTTGCCGAGGGTTTCAAGATAGATTGCCTTGGTCTTTTTGTCGATAGCCGATTCTATTTCCTTCAGGTTGTGAATGTCCACAAAATGCGTTGTCACGCCGAATTGCGGAAGTGTATGGGCGAGCAGGTTGAAGCTGCCGCCGTAGATGGTCTTCTGTGCGACGATATTCTCGCCCGACTGTGCCAGAGCCTCAACTGTGTATGTTATTGCTGCCGCGCCCGAAGCTACAGCCAGTGCGGCGACGCCTCCTTCAAGTGCCGCAACACGCTTTTCGAGTACGTCCTGAGTGGAATTGGTGAGTCTGCCATAGATATTGCCTGCGTCGGCGAGGCCGAAGCGGGCGGCTGCATGTGCGGAATTTCTGAATACATAGGAGGTTGTCTGATAGATCGGAACGGCTCTGGCATCGGTCGCCGGGTCGGGCTGTTCCTGACCTACATGGAGCTGAAGCGTTTCGAATCTGTAATTTCTTTTCTCTGATGACGGTGCTGCGCTTGCTGCCTCTGTCTGTTCTGCCTTGACGCTTTCTGCCGGAGCGGCTTCTGCGGTCTTTATGTTATCTGTGTTGTTCTTTTTTTTACCGAATATGCTCATGATTTTTTCTCCTTTTTGAATTATGATGATTTGAATTGAATAAAAAAATCATGTCACATTCGTCCGAATCGGTAGTTGCTGCGGACGAGGATAATAAAACGCTTCGTCATGATTTATCATGCCTCACTCTTTTGAATATCTGTGGGATTGTCTTACATAAAACTTATTTATTTGATAGGCTTTGTAGGTATTTTAGCATGCTTCATCGCAATTGTCAAGCATTATTTTCGGGGAAAAACAAAGTATAGCAAATCGGTATATTTTCAACAGCGGGTTTCGTCCTTTATTCGTCAAAGCAAACAAAACAGCGCTGTCCGTTCCGGCAAAATACCTTGACAGACAGCGCTGTTAGTTTTTTATTTTTTTTCTGACCGCATTATGACGGAACTCACTGCGTGCTCAGGAATCACACGGTCTGCGCCGTCTGGGGCGGAGCAGTGGGGTGCTTCTTTTTGAGCAGGAATATCACCACTCCGACTACTGCCGCGACAGCAAGCAGGCACAGGCTCAGCAGCGGACGGTAGCGGAACCACGCGATGATGATGATCAGCAGCGACTGAATGAGCGACAGCAGGAATATGATGAGCGAGAATGTAAAGTTGACTACGTTGCCAAGAAGCGGAATGTAGCCGATCAGCTTGGTGAGCGGACTGATGAAGGACATGTAGCCGATGAAGATCAGAACGAATCCGGCGAGTCTGAGCAGCCACTTTAAGATCTTGTCCTGGGTGCGCATATCCTCGATCATTTCGGCAGAGGTCTTTGTACCCTCGGTGACCCAGTTGACCTTCTTGCCGACAGCTGAGACCCAGCTCACAAATGTAGTGCCTTCCGCCTGGGCGATGAGACTGACTTCCTTCCAGTTATTGTATTTCCAGCTTATCCTGATGTCTCCGATTTTCGGCTTTTCAAGATCTTCTGAATTCGTCAGGTATCTTCCCTCGGCGGTGTAGCCTTCAGGAACGGATTTTGCGGCAGAAGCATCGAGCGCAGCGTCGGTATCCATTTTTTGAATCTGGCTGCTGCTGAGATGGAAATTACCTAAGATTACATCTTGGGCATATAATGAGCCGCTTTCATATGCCACAGAGGTTGGATTATCATGCCCTGAATAATAGAAGTTGCTCGAATCAATAAGTCCCTCGTGCCACACCTTATCGTAACTGTAGGTTGTATCTCCATCGTCGTCTGTACTGGAGTCTTCTTCCCACTGGTAGATTTCAACCACTCTGGTGAGTGCGGCGGTGTGCTTCTCCACGCCGAATGTTGTGTCGGAAAGCGATACGTCCTCTACGACGAATTTGCCGCCGACAGCTACCAACTTACCGGCGAAGTCGGCCGGATTGTCTTCGGGACTGATTTCAACTACCGTCTTTTCGATCTCGTCGGTGGTCTTGATGTTGCGGACGTTGTTGCCCTCGTTCCACCACAGCAGCACCGTGCCGCCTATGACCATGATAAGTCCTATGAGAACTCCTGCGAACAGACCGCCTTTTTTCTTTTCTTGCATAAAAACCTTCCTTCCTGCGGAAATGTGCGTAGCGCAATCCGACAATGTATTTCAATTGTAATTATATACTCTTTTTCATAACTTTTCAAGGAGTTTTTAATAAAATATTACAATTTCTTATGCTATCAGGTTAAACTTAACCAATTGATAAAAAGCCGCCTTGATTACTGCATGAATCAAAGCGGCTTTTTCCTCTGGGAAGGTATGGCATTTTTTTGAAGAGCAGGCTCTATGAGATTTTTATCAGATAGACCTGCTGTTATCAGTCGGCGAACATGGGAGTGGAAAGATAACGCTCACCGGTGTCGGGAAGCAGAGCTACAATCAGCTTGCCCTTGTTTTCGGGGCGTTTGGCGAGGACTGTCGCAGCGTGGAGAGCGGCGCCTGAGGATATTCCGACAAGTATGCCCTCTCTGCGTGCGAGTGCCTTGCCCGCCGCGAATGCCTCGTCGTTTTCAACAGTGATTATCTCGTCATAGATTTCTGTGTTGAGAGTGTCAGGAACAAAACCGGCTCCGATTCCCTGTATCTTATGCGGGCCGGGAGTACCTTTGGACAGAACGGGGGAGCCTGCCGGTTCAACGGCAACGATCTTTACGTTGGGATTCTGGCTCTTGAGATATCCGCCGACACCGGAGAGTGTGCCGCCTGTACCTACGCCCGCGACGAAAATATCGACCTTGCCGTCTGTATCCCGCCAGATTTCGGGACCGGTTGTGGAGACATGTGCAGCCGGGTTAGCAGGGTTGACGAACTGACCGGGGATAAAGCTGTCCTTGGTTTCGCGTGCCAGCTCTTCAGCCTTGGCAATCGCACCCTTCATGCCCTTTGCGCCCTCGGTCAGAACGAGCTGCGCTCCGTATGCCTTGAGCAGGTTGCGGCGTTCGATGCTCATGGTCTCGGGCATGGTGAGTATTATCTTATAGCCCCTTGAAGAGGCGACCGCCGCCAGTCCTATACCGGTATTGCCGCTGGTAGGCTCAATTATGACCGAGCCGGGCTTGAGCAAGCCTTTTTCTTCCGCGTCGTCGATCATAGCCTTTGCAATTCTGTCCTTGACGCTTCCCGCGGGGTTGAAGTATTCCAGCTTGGCAAGAACGTCTGCTTCGAGTGAGTTTGACTCAATATAATTTCCGAGTCTGAGGAGCGGTGTGTTTCCGATGAGGTCTGTAAATCTTTCATAAACTTTCATAATAATGTTCTTCCTTTCAAAAAGTCAATCTTAATTAGCCTATAAACCTATAAGTTTTATAGGCATTATAGCACCGTTTTTTCCTTTTGTCAAGTTTTTTATTCGGATAAATATAAAAAAATTATTTTTACCTGCGCGATTGCTATTGTTAATGACGCGTCAGGTGTGATATAATGTGGATGTGGAAACATTGCGCGTATATATAAGCAACACAAATAGTATCAATAAGAAACGGGGCATGACACATGCGCACATTAAACATTTCAGAGGTCAGCGAGCTTAAACGAATGCTTAAAGAAAAATTCCGCATGGAGCTTCATTTTGACAATGAATATTCGGCGGGTGAATTTTCATTTGACGCGGTTCCCTCCGAAGCCATGCTGAGGGCGCTGGACAAGTATCTCGCCAAGAAGCGACTTCGCGCAGTTTTTACCGCGGACGGCACCGGCTTCACTCTCGAAGGGAGATTCTGAGCCATGAACGGTCAGTTTGCAAGGACCCGCCTGCTGCTCGGCGATCAAGCGATGGACAGGCTCGCCGCCGCAAGAGTCGCGGTATTCGGCGTAGGAGGGGTCGGGGGGTATGCCGCCGAGGCGCTGGCGCGTTCCGGGGTGGGTGCGCTCGACCTCATCGACAGCGACACGGTGGCGCTCTCCAATCTCAACCGACAGATTATCGCACTTCACTCCACTGTAGGAATGTACAAGGTGGACGCTGCCGCAGAGCGCATCAGGGACATCAATCCCGCCGCCGCGGTCAGCGCGTACAGGATATTCTATTCGCCCGAAACCGAGAATATGTTTGATTTTGCGGGATATGATTACATTATCGACGCCATCGACACAGTGAGCGCGAAAATCGCTCTGGTTATGAACGCGCAGAGCGCCGGAACGCCGATCATCTCTTCGATGGGAGCCGGGAACAAGCTCGACCCCACCGCGTTTGAGGTTTCGGATATATACGGCACCTCGGTCTGTCCGCTGGCGAGGGTTATGCGGCGCGAACTGAAAAAGCGCGGGGTGCGCCGCCTGAAAGTGGTGTATTCCAAAGAAGCGCCGGTTGTTCCCCTGCCATCGGAGGAAACGCCGCCGGAGGGACGCAGACAGATTCCCGGAAGCGTGGCCTTTGTTCCGTCAGTGGTGGGACTTATTATCGCGGGCGAAGTAGTCAAGGACCTCGCCCTTGCCGGCAACTGCCGGGAGGAGATCTGAGCATGGACTATATGGAAATTCTCAAAATGTTTTCCGGTCCTCTCATCGGAGCGGTCATCGGATATTTCACCAATATGATTGCGGTCAAGATGCTCTTTTATCCGAAAAGGGAGATCCGACTTTTCGGGCTGAAACTTCCCCTGACGCCGGGCGTGATTCCGAAGGGGCGTCCGCGTCTGGCAAGCTCCATAGGCGAAGTGATAGAAAAGCACCTGCTGACAAAGGAGGATATCACCGGACATCTGCTCTCCGAAGGAGCCGAGAAGCAGGTGACCGACGCTGTGATGAAGCGGCTTTCGGGGAATATCCGGGAGGAAATTCTGGGATTCACTCACATGGACGAATCCGAATACGAGCAAAAAAAGTCGGCGCTCACCCGCGCGCTGAGCGCACAGATCATCAGCGCCATACAGTCCACTGACGCGACCGGGGCTGTGATGGAGGCGTTCTCCGACGCGCTGACCGAAAAATACAACGCCACGCCGCTGAAACTGCTGGTCAACGAAAGAACCGTCCGGACCGTCATGCAGCCCACAAAGGAAATGCTCGACACGATGATTGATCAGCGCGGCGCCGAATACGTCGTGCCGATTCTCGACAGCAAGCTGAACGAAGCCGACAGTCAGTCCGGTCTGGAGCTGCTCGGACAATTCGACGTTGACGAGGCGGCAGTGAGAAGCGCCGTGACCGACGCTTACCGCAACATCGTAAATCAGTGCGCGGATGGGATTTTGCAAAGCGTCAACATAACTGCATTGGTCGAGGATAAAATCAACGCAATGCCGATTGACGAGCTTGAAAAGCTGGTGCAGGACGTGATGAAAAAAGAGCTGAACGCCATTGTCAATCTCGGCGCGCTGATCGGCTTTATTCTCGGTTTATTAAATCTGATTATATGAAAAAAATAAAAAGAACCGGCACTTGGGTTCGGAAATACGCCTTTATCCGGCGTTTCCAAAGTGACCGATTCTTTTTTTCTCGGAAAAGTATCAGAAAAGAGATGCGTTGTTTACGTCGATTCCTGCTATTGCATTATCGCTCACGGAGTCGAAATCGTACAGATATTCCGGCAGTAATTCCTCTATAATCCTCACCGCTTCCGGATCGTCGCCGCGCTTCCACACCTGCGTGTTGGCCACTGATCTTTTCGGGTTCATCTTGCTGAATTTCGAGGTGTGATTTTCCGGCTTCAATCCTGTCGTCTGCTCGACCTTTTTAATTACATCTTCATATTTGTAGACAATATCCTCAAACTGCAATTTTACGATGCGAGGGTCATCGTTTGGAATGCCGTGACCGGCTTCGCGGGTGTAGCGGAACCATTTGCAGAAGAGTTCCGGGTCCTCCGGGGCGATGCCGTGTTTCAGATAGTATTTTTCCAGCAGAAAAATATCCCTGGGGTCGCGGTCCACGACAAACACATAGACCTGTTCGTTGAAATAGCGAAGGATTCTCTCGATATTGGAGGACGGGACGATCTGATCTATTTCGATAAATTCCTTATCTTCGGGATTCAGCGCGTTGAGGATATCCGAAACGTAATCCCGCGTCCGGCGCAGAAAGGTCTCTTCGTCCGGGTGACCGCAGTATGTCGGCTCGTTTTTCATGATCCGGAAAAGGGGAATGCCGGTTCTGTGATACAGATGATTGGCTATCTGATACAGATAGTATTTTTTTGTGCCTCTGTCATACAGGTCGTAAAACCACCAGCCTGGGAACTCAAAGTCAATCAGGCTATCGATGTATTGGTCCGTGATTCTGCGAAAATCGTCGTCCTTGAAAAAAGCCGAGTATTTTTTGCTGAATCGGTTGCCTTCATAGAACCGCGCCAGCTTTTGGAATCGCTTGATAGCATGACCGGAATTATGCCTGTTGTGGCATTCTACCAACTGAAATTCCAGATCTGAGATACCGTCCAGATCGTGAAGGAAACGGAATTCAAAATTGGACAGATCACGCACCGTATCGTATTCCGCTACAATATCGGTCAATGCGCTCGAACCGCTGGAGAAATATCCCGTGCAAGTAATTACCTTCATCTGTCGCTTCCCCTTTTTCAGAGCGTAGTAAGATACTTCATAAAATTCTGCTTGTTCTCCAGAGCAGTGGTGGTGGGTCTGCCGAGATCTTCTCTTGCACCTATGGAGCATTTTACCTCAATGAGGCTAAGCTCGTTTCTATTCTTAGCCGCTTCCAGCTCGCTATCGAGACTTTCAAAGCTGTCCACGCTCACGGCATACGGATATCCGCATGCCTTCGCCACGGCTACGAGGTCGATTTTGGATGCAACGGTAGGCATGCCGCCCACGGTTTCGTGCGCGCCGTTGTTGATCACCACATGAATCAGGTTGCTGGGCGAATTTGCGCCCAGCACAGCCATTGCGCCCATGTGCATGAGCGCCGCGCCGTCGCCGTCAACGCACCAGATTCTCTGCTCCGGCTTTTGCAGGGCAATGCCCAGCGCGATTGACGATGAATGTCCCATCGAGCCGACGGTCAGGAAATCGTACTGATGTCCCTGCCCGTTTGCCTCGCGTATCTCAAACAATTCGCGGCTGGCTTTTCCTGTCGTGCTGACGATCGGGTCTTCTCCGCTCGCCTTGACAATATGCCGGATGATCTCCTCACGCAGCATATGGTTGTCGTTCTTGTATTC
>ONWI01000259.1 GCA_900321515.1 uncultured Eubacteriales bacterium
ACGCTTCTCTCGTGGAAAACGACAGCGAGATCGTGTAATGATTTTTTGATACTCATTGTCTACTTCCAATCGACAATTAGTATAAGAAAAACCGCCCCTTGATTTCGGAAGAATCCGAGGTCAAAGGGCGGTTTTGATTTTTTCGCCTTTTCAAATCGTCGGTATGTCTACTTCTCCGCCAATGCCTCCACAATCGAGGCAATATTTTGAAACTGCCTGGCATCCAGCCGTTTGAGGTTGCCGATCAGTGAGCGCATTTCCTTTGGCTGTTCCAGTTCGCCGTCAAAAAATTCCTCCGGCGTGATGTCAAGATATTCGCAAATGAAGAAAAAGCCCGCCATGGACGGAAGCGATTTACCGTTTTCAATGCTGTTGATATATCCCGGATTCTGCCCGATCGACAGGCTCATATCACGGGCGGAAACGCCCTTTTGCAGACGCAGCTTTGCCAGTCTGACCGCAAACTCATTTTCATACATCTCTATCACCGCAACATATTATATCCCACATCCTATACAATAATATCAGATTATTTGCACAATAGGTCTTGACATATCAGATTTAATATGATATAATACACACAGATATCGTAAATAAAACGATATTATTCACAGCTTGCGGTGTTTCTTGGAATGATCGCCATACAGAAAGGACAGTGATATTTTATGGAGAACCACCTTGCCACAAAGCAGGAGAAGCCCCGATGCATCTGTTGCGGAAGCATCGGCACCGTCAAAAAGGAGGCTGTGCTGCCGATGCCCTATCTGCTGATCGGCGTGATGCTGATGCTTTTCTGGGGCCTGCCGAAGCCTGCGGATTTCTCTGCTATGACCGCCCTTGGCATATTTGTTTTTTCGCCTCTCCCCATGCGAATCATGGAAGCGTCCGTTGCGATTTTTCTATCATGCTTTCCTGACGTGAAAGAGCGTGTGAGCGACATTTGGAGCAATGTGTATAACTCAGCCTTTTACTCGGAATACAGATGGCTGATGGCGCTGGCGGTGGGCATCATTTATTTTGTCGTCCTCATCCTTGTGCGCTCCCGCTCTAAAAATCGCGTTACGATTTGCAAAAAATGCAAGGCGATTGACAGTTTCACCTATTTTTATGAATAATGCCTACGCATGCACATCGTGAGATGTGCCTCTTGACCACATAATATCATGGCGCAGTCTTGTCAAACGGAATTTGACAGGGCTGCGTATGATGTGGCTTTTTCTGTTTATACTTTTTTTTACTTTTTATATCACGATTTGTAAAGGAGTTTTGCTATTATGAAATTATGTGAAAATTGCGGTGCGGAACTGCCTGACGAGGCAGTACAATGCGACAAGTGCAGCGCGGAATTTATCGAGGGATCGTTGCCGACAGAGCCTTCTGAGTACCAAACGCCGCCTCAGCTGTCTCAGACACCTCCTCCGTACCAATCCGCACAACAGCCCCAATGGCAGGGACAAGGAGCGCCTATGTGGTCAGCACCCGCGAAACATGACATTCCCAAATGCACCTGCTGCGGGTATATAGGGCCATGGAAAATGGAACCGATCATCAGACCGATGGACTGGGTTATTGGCATCGCCTTGTTCATTTTTGCCTGTGGTTCAGGATTAATTTATTTGGGCGTAGTCGCCGCCATACGCGCCAATCAAGACAATCGGGCTAAGCTCTGCGCCCATTGCGGCGCAAGAAATCTTTTCACCTTTATTTATTAGAAACCTTATAGAAAAAGGAAGGATATAGACGATGTTTTGGCTTTACATGATAATATTCTCGTTTTCCATCTTGGGCTTCGGAGTTTACGCCCTTATCAGGGAGCCGCAGATTACCGGATATTATGAAGCCTGCCAGATTTACAACAGAGTGTATGCTTTTTTTGCCGCAAACATTGCCATAGGTTTTATCGAAACCCATTTGTTGATGATACCTGCTATTCTCCTATATATATGGGAAGAATTGCCTTCCTACACCGGTGAATCTATATCCTTTTCGGAACTTATACAAGGCTTATGGCAAGCTGCATCCGCTGATCCAGCAGAACTCGTTAAAATATTAATAAGTGATTTGATTGCGATCGGTTTGACCATCTATCTATATTACAGGGTCTATCGAAAATCACCGGATTTTTTGAAAAAACGCTGTCTGATCGACCTGACCATCAGCGGCTATGGCGTAATGGTTCGAATCCTGCTTTGGTTTATCCGGCTGTTCGTTGAAACATGGTGGGAACTCAACAAACCCGAAGTCTATGTCCTCAAAAGCGGACGTTCTGTTTATGCGTTTCCCGACGGTCACGTTTACGACGCGTCCAACAGCAAGTTCGGAAAGATGACAGATGACAAAACTGCCGTTATCTGGGATTCATAATGCAACCCGCCCTGCCCATTCGACTTTTTCCGAATGAGCAGGGCGGGTTTTTACATTGGCTGATTGGTTTACGCTGTCAACGCGATTCTTTCCCGAAGGTAATGGCTTTAAAAAAACTGAATATTGCCCCTCCGGCCTCGCTTG
>ONWI01000253.1 GCA_900321515.1 uncultured Eubacteriales bacterium
AGCATTGGTCGATCGAAAATCAATTGCACTGGTGCCTTGATGTAATATTTCGTGAAGATGGTGCCAGAGCCAGAAAAGATTACTCCCCGCTTAACATGAATGTTCTTCGCAAGACTGCTCTTAATCTGGTTTCTCAAATACAATCTCAATTTCATCGCATCAGCAAGAAAAAGCTTATATTTAAAGCTGCTCTTGAACCCGATCTCTTTGTGAAAATCCTCTTTAATCTTCAAAAGTAAATGCTGTCGCCCTGAAAGTGAGTATGAGTGTGGTGGGCTGATGGCTGAACAGCATCTTCATGGCAGTCTACCCGTGCTGCCGAGCTACCACGCTGCTAGAGGTTTTCTGTAAAGTGTGCTGTGAAATAAATGCGAACGAACGGGACGAATTTAATACGAAATGAAGTAAATTGGCAGGGTGCTGTTATGTTCAGGCAAAGTGCGGTTCAAGTACCGGTATATACAATGTATAAATATTTTTATCTGTATAATGAACGTAGCACATGTTGAACGCACGAGTCAGATGCTTTCTTATCGCAGCGTTGCATCAAACAATACTCCGTAATATCATTATAATCGACGTTTCCTGTAGACACATCATAAGTCCTAACAGCGTTTTCCTTTCAGTGAGCGCAAACCACACAAGTTAATTTGCCATATCTTACGTTAAGAAACATATATACACCTCCTTCACTATTGATGTATTATGGCATTACTTCCATTCTTAGTAATGTCATGCCATAATAATATCATAATTAGTTTATTTTGTCAACAAAAATAATGCAAAATAAATAATGCAAAATAAATAAATAAATATGATGTCTGCTGAAAAAAGCAGCAAATAGTCATTGATTTTATCAAGAAAGGTAAGCGTAAAATAGTGTCTGCTCAATAAAAGCAAACGGTGAGTGGCAAAAAATGTGATCACAAATAATCACGTTAAGAAAAGAATGATTGAATAATTGAAAAACAAAGCGCAAAAACAACGCCGCGAGACGGCTGATGTTCATAGCAATCACACTGAGAACAATAGAAGTTCTGGTGGTATCTTCCCGTTTAGTGAGCAACAAACCAAGACCGAATTTACGCTTCGCAACGCTGAATCTGCGCTCCACTTCTATTCGGTCAGAGTTATCCTGATATGCTGTTTTGTTTTCGGCTTTCTTATCCATCTCTTTCCTTGGTCTTCCAAGACGCTTGCCTGAAAGCCTTATGCCTAACCGCTGACAGAATGTTTTATTTTCAAGATTGCGGTAGATTGTATATCCTCACAGATTCTGTCAATCAGTTGTTCAAGCTTTTCGCGTGATTCATTCAGCAGTTCTATGTCCTGTGGGTACTTGATATTCTGCGGCGCACAGGTTGCGTCAAGAATCAGCGTCCCTTCGTTTTCTGATTCCGATGAAGTACTGATAGTGCGGATTCTCTCGGATCTGTTCTGTCTGCTCTCTATCCGCATAATCAATAAGCATAATGAATGCACTGATATGCATCATGCTTTACGGTGTATTTACGACATTTCAGATAATCGGCAGCGAATTATGATATATTCGGCGGAGGAATTGGCTATTACAAAAAATGTAAAATCCTCGCCTTGCGAAGTGATATCGCTTTCGGAGTTCATGTGATTGACCATCATGACCTCATACATGAACACCTGCCCGTATAAATCGGTAATCCGTATTTTGGCTCCGATATCAATGTCGCTGGCAAAATTATATTGTGCCGCGCTGTTGATGCCTCCGATAATGAGCGAATTATCATAGAGGTTGCCGCTGTATACGCATGGATAACGGTTCCGTCTGGAGTTCTCCCACGATGCTCCGACGGGATATTTCGCGTTATAATCGGGAATCACGAGCAATCCGACATAATTCTCTCCGTTGATTTCCGCTGCAGGCATTGAATTGCCGTAATGAGCTTCGGGACTTCCCACGGTTCCTTCCGGAAGAATCTTCTCCATTTCGCTGACGATTTCCGATGTTGCTCTGTTTTCACGCTCATTCAAAACTGCCTGACGAATCAGTATTGCCAAGGCGGACAGAATCAACAGGGTTCCTATCATAAGAGTCAGGCTGTATATGATTTTCCTCTTATTCATCTTCCTGCGCCCGCTTTCTTGACAGAATGCCCATGATAATCAGGAGCATTCCGGATATCGTCATTGGCACCACCGCTACCATCGCATTGAAGTTATCGCCTGTCCGCGGGGGAGAAATCCATGGTTCAGAGGGATCGTCTGGTTTATCATCTGATTTGCCGATGATATGGTACTCCAGAATAAAATGCCTCGTTCTCGTCTCTGTGGTCAGTGTGTATTGTGGAATATGAGTGTCGGAAACCTGCCACACCGCACCGTCATCAGGCACCGTCCACGAATAGGTCCAGTTATTTGATGGCTTCAGGATGACGGTCCTCACCCGTATGCCTTTGCGGAAAAGATTAACCTTCACACTCTTGGGGCGTTTGTCGGTAAAGCCTTTATCGTCCCAATATACGGTCACACGATATGTTATCGTTTCCGGTGAAGTCGTGTATTCCTCGTATTTGGGAGTTGCCGTGACATCATATAACCAGTCGCCGTTTGCGCCGGAATTGGGCAGACATACAATGAAATCGTGAAAAACCTTTACAGTGGTGTTTTCTGTAATACGCACCTCACGCACAAGATATAGTCCTGTCGGCAGGTTGTGAAAAACCGCTCTTCCGTCTGTATCGGTTATGGCAAGGTAATCGGGCGTGACGGAATCCGAAGTTATATGCGAAGCTAAGGTTTCGGTTACGGTATTCCACTGGGTTTGCGTAGAAATGCCGTTCAACTCGATCCGGCAGGATTCAAATTTGCCTGTGGACGAAAAACGACAGTCTGAGTCAAGCTCCGCCACACGGAAAAGCTGGATTTCCTGATTGTCACACGCTGTTGAACCGCTTCGGTATTCCACCGTAAGACTGCATTTTTTGCTCACATCAATAGCTGATGAGGCGGAAACTGAAAATGTTATCTGAAATAACGCAAAAAAACAGCGTCATCACAAGCACAGAACCAATGAGCCGCGGCCATTTTTCTTTGTTATGGATCATTCCAATGTGTCCTCCTCATTAATATCCAATTTCACTTTCTTTTTGACCGGTTTGAAGGTTACATAGACAATCAGCACAAACAGAATCGGCATAGCTACCATCGGTGTGACGATAATTCGGTCAATCAGATACGCTTCGGACGTAACATACAGTGTTTTTTTGTTGACAGTTTCGATTCTCTTACCCTGCACAAGCAATCGGTGGGAGTTGATGCCGTATGGAGTACAGGTAACAAGGGTGCAGTAATCCTCGCCCTCCACAATCTGCAAATCCTCGATTTCAGTTGGCTCTGTCACTTTGATCTGAACTACCTCATAGGTCAGCACCTCGCCAAGTATGTTGATGTTGAAGGTGTCGCCGATCTGCATTTTATCCAGGTCGGTGAAAAGCCTTGCGTGGGGCAGTCCTCGGTGCGCCATCATGACGGAATGGGTGCTTTCACCACCCACAGGCAGACTGGTCCCTTCAAAATGCCCCACGGCGGAATTCAGTACCACATCGTCGCAGCCGTGATAAATGGGAATTTCCACCTGGAGCTTGTCGATGGAGACATACCCCATCATGCCGGTGCTGATAACATCGGCAGCTCCACGGTACAGTGGGGTGAGAGGACGGTAATCCAGCATGGGAAAGCGCAGCTCAGCCAGCTTACGGTTGTATTCATATGCCTTTTCCAGTTCGTCCGCAAAGTCCTCGGTGGACATTGCCTGCATCATACGGTCATAGTCCAGAACGGCTCTTGACTGCACTTTGGAATTCCAATATTGACTGACGGACGGATATAACAGCACGGAGAGACCTACGAAAAATACCACCAGCAATATCAATGTGAAAATTTTATTTGCAGCATTTTTCATAGGAACCTCCCTGATGTTATACGCTCTTTTTTTTCGGATTTCAAAAAAGTGAGGAAAGAAACAGGGGGAAGGTTTCTTCCTCACTTTTTCGGAGATTAATTATTTATGATTTTTTGTTTCGGTGCACCCATCGAATCAGATGTCTTCCTTTGCCATTCTCTTGTTGGTTACAAGGAAGATACCCGCCCCAAGAACCGCTATCAGACCTACCACATAGAATACGGTGGTGCCGATGCCGCCTGTAGAGGGAAGCAATGTGCCGGTACTATTGATAATATCAGCTTGCGTACCGTTGTCATCTGATACATTGACAGAACCCTCTCCAGACAGTGTATTGTATCCTGTCGGAGCCTGTGTTTCTTGCAGCGTATAGTCGTCGCTGTCAACGCCCAGAATCACGATATTGCCACTGGAAACAGTGGTGAAGGTATCTACGCCGGATTCTCCGGAGACTGCGACGCGATACGTGTTTTGATCAATATATATAAGCGGAACTACTGTACCATTCTTTTTCAGAGAGAAAGTGGCGCCTGCCAGATTTTGGGATGAACCGCTGGCATGCTTAAACACACTGAAGCTGTGAGTGGTGGTAGTGGTGGTGACATGTTCCGTAGAGGAACCGCCGCCATATACAAGATATGCTTCGTTGGTCTGAGGAACAATAGTCGACCCGTTAATCGCATTTGTGTTCAAGGTAGCGGAATAGGTCAAGGTAAGAGTAGTGGCACCACTCAAACTGTTGAGATATGAATTATCGAAGTTTACCGTAATGGTATCGCTTCCCGAAGAAGTAATCGTGTAACTTCCAGAGTCGAGTCCTGAAATAGTCGCATCATCATTGTAGGTCAGACCGCTGTCCATCGTATCATGGAAAACTACATTGCGAGTGCCGGGATAAAGAGTAATCTCTGACTTGAAATTGACTGTATCGCCAATCTGAGCGTCGTTAGAGCTGCCCCATAAACTGTCGCTGTCCTCCTGAACCTGTTTAGTCAAGCTGTTGCTGGGGTTTTTCTCTGAGATTGTCTGAGACGGATTGGCAGGTGTAGAAGCTGCCATTGCTTTTGTGCCGCGTGTGGAGGTAATCAGGTAGTAGCCGTTGTCCAACCCACTCCATTCGACGATACCGGCGGTTATAGGATCATCAGCAGTAGGAATATTGTTGGATGCAGCGTAAGCTGCTGCCGCCGCCGCCAGTGCTGCTTCGTCACCGGAATTGATTGTTACAGAGCCATTAGATGTTGAGATAAAGCCAGCGCCGTCGTTTCCAAAGAAATCAGCCCAATCGCTGTTAACTGAGTACATATACGCGCTGGGAGAATTTTCATCATCAACAACAAGGTCAAACATCTTATAGATGTTGTACGTCTCACCTGAAGCTGCATTATCCACGGAAATGCTGCCGCTTCCTGTAGCAAATACCGTGATACCGCTCATCGCCATCATCAAAACAGCGATAAGCGCCAGTGAAATTAATTTGCGTGTCTGTTTCATGTTTTAAATCTCCTTTTATAATTTCTTTATTGGATTCAGCCTCTTGCGTTATTGCGGAGAAGGTCTGGAAGAATCATGGTGTTACCTTTCAGCATCGCCGCCATACGCCCCCCTGCTACGCCGAAATCTTTTGACGTCGGCGTTTGAAGATGAATCCTATCATAATCGGAACTGCCATAAGCGTCAGTCCGACTATAATGTAACTGTAGATGCCTTCACCGCCTGTCGCGGGAAGGACAACCCCCGAAGGAGCCGTGCGAAGATAAAATTCGGGAGAAGCAACGCTGCTCTTGAGGGTTTTGATGGAACTGACGTATCCGGATTTAGCACTGCTCACACCTGAACTTGTATCACGTTCAAACCGGACCGCGCTTGTGATATCGGTATTGTTTGCGCTCACCGTCACATCAACAGGCGTATCCACATTGAATCTGGTTGAATTGTCGATGATTTTGCCGCTGGTGCGGCTGACGAATGTGTAGATCAGCTCCGGCGGTTCTCCCGTTAATTCGGGAGCGGAATCCGGCCAGCTTCCGTCCGGATTCCATTCGACGCTCACCAGATTTCCGCTGAAGTCGTTTGTTCCTCCGAAGGGAACAGAACTGTCCCTCCATGTGATAGTGGGAACTTTGACATAAACCGAAGTCTCAAAATCCGAGGAAACAGATTTTGTATCGTCCTTTGCCGAAGTTACCGTCAAGGTTACCGGATAGCTCGCTGAGGCAATATTGCTCAGCTCCGACGATACCGAAAATGTGTATTTATTTTGTCCGGTCTCCATGATGAAACCGTCACTTGCTGTAGTTCGGTACAGAATGTCGGCATCGATTTCACTTCCGCAATAAATCGTCCTGTTTATTCCGAAAGCCTCTGTCAGCTTTTCATCGGAGAGCACATCCACATCAACCGACGGACTCTCGAAACGCTCCGCACGTCTTCCTGCCGCATAGACGCCCGAATCAGACATCCCGACCGGCACATCAAAACCTCCGAGAAACTTATCTTCTCTCTCCACGGGAAATTCAATTATGAGCTTTTTGCCGCAAACAGTTCCGGTGTCGCCGTCGTTTTCGGAGTCGTCGTTATTCTGACGTATGCCGCACCAATTGACGGAGAAATCGAAGTTATTAACTTCGACTGTCTTTCCGCCGACCGTGAACGATACACTGTCAGTGTTTAACTCGGTTTTGGCCCCAAAGGTACAGTTTCCATTGGCGTCCACCCCTGTACAGTCCGCCGTGTAAAGTTTAATACGTTCCAAAACGTCGTCAGGCAGCCTGAAATATTCCGACAGGACTTCTCTGACTGCCGCGTCAGCGCCGATGACATTTTCGCCTGTCACGTAACATTCGAGCGTCAGAATGCAGGGTTCGCTTCCGTTTGCAGCTGCCTTCAAAATAATGCCGCTGCCGTTGCTTTCGGAAATTTCTTCCAAAGGAATTTCATCAGTCTGTTCCGATGCCGGTTCCGTCCCGTCCTGATCCTGGAGCTGCTTTTCCGGGGACTCTCCATCGGGCGTTTTGTCTGCATCGGTAAAACATTCGTCGGTGTGCTTATGCTCTGTTTTGCCGCATATGAGCGCGGATTCAAGTTGGTAGCACTCATCGGTATGCTTGTGTTCATCGCCCTCTGCCAATCCGCAAATCAGCACAGGAGTCCGGGTATAACAGTCGTATGTGTGCATGTGTTCCGGTAAGCCACAAATCACGTCCGGACTGGTCTCCATCGTGACAGCCGGCAGAATCAGCGCGTATGTGGTACAGAAAACCGTAATGCATGCCAGCATCATGACCACCTTCTGCCACAATTTGCGTCTGCGGTGATTCTCAATCAGTTTGTCAAATATCGTTTGAAGGTCTTTTATCATTCACTGCCATCCCCTCGTCTAAGAGCCATCAGTCAATCGGTCATTCCGAAATGCTTGAA
>ONWI01000251.1 GCA_900321515.1 uncultured Eubacteriales bacterium
CACCTATTCTGGTCGAGATGACAGGATTTGAACCTGCGGCTTCTGCGTCCCGAACGCAGCGCTCTACCAAACTGAGCCACATCTCGAAATAATCGCTGTTAATCTTTATGAATTCAGCCTGATTATTTTATCATATAAAGAAGATGATGTCAAGTATATTTTTAAAAATATTTTTATCATCACTTCAAATTTTTATCATCACTACAAACCATCAAATTCCGAAAATGAAAGACATACGGATCCGTACATTTTTTGACGGGATGTACTTGCTGTACGGATCCGTAAAAGGCGCAATCACCAGTTATGATGGACTTCCTCGGTTGTCATATTCATTTTTTCCATTGAATAACCATTGGAGTAAAAAAACTCGATTATTTCCGGCAGCGCCTGCACCGTTGTCGCGGTATTGCTGCCGGAATCGTGCATCAGTATTACAGCCGTTTTTTTATCCCCAAGAGATGTGCGGACATTGTAAAGCAGCCTTTGAGGGGCTGTATTTGCCTTTTCGGCGTCGCAGCTGTCCACGTTCCAGTCCTGATAAACGTAGCCCCTTTCCTTTACGCTCTTTTTAAGCACTTCCATAAGTCCCTTGCTGTATTTCCGGCTGACGGTATTGCTCGAACCTCCGGGGAATCGCATGAGCTTTGTACGCACGCCGGTCTGCTGATAAATATAATCGCCAATTCGGTTCATTTCATCAAAAAATGAACTTTCACCGGCATACACCTTGCTGTAGTCATGAGTATATGAGTGGAGCGCTATCGTATGTCCGGCATTTACTATTGCCTTGTACTTATCCTCCATATCCTTGTGGTATATGACAAAAAATGTCGCCTTGACGCCGTAATAATCCAGTATATCCAGTATAGCATCGGTATTTTCAGACGGACCGTCGTCAAATGTCAGATATGCGGTGCAATCCCTTTTATGAGGGACAAAATTAATATAATGCTCCATCGGGAGTCTGAGAGCGTCATCAGATGATTTATCGCTGTCATGATCGGATGACACGCTTTCCTTAGGCTTGTTGTTGGTTTTAGAGGTTTTCTTCTCCCCTATTCCCAGATCGGAAGCGCTTACCATTCTGAATCTCAGACCCTCATCATCGTAAACCGGTGACTTTCTCACCGTGTTTTCCTTTTTTCCGGAGTCACTGTCCGAGACAATCCCGCCGGATATAATTGAAAACGCGTTTTCCCGCACGCTTATCAGCGCCACCGACAGGCAGCCAAGCATAAACGCCGCGATAAGCACCAGCGGAATATAAAATGATATAACCGAATCATGTTTATTATCTGACAAAAACTATCAACCCCTCATAACCGTCAATGATATCACATAATCAAATGCGATACATAAAATATATATTCACTTCTTTACCAATTATGCTGAATCGGTTCGCAGTCAATCGTAAGCGGTTCAATTTTGTATCCCTCTGCCTGAACTGCTTCGATTATTCTGGGAAGAGCTTCGACCGTGGTGGTTTTTGACTTTCCCGTATCATGCATCAGTATGTCTACCACAAACTTTTTCTTTTCCAGACCCGCCTTGACATTTTCAACAAGCAGATCGGGGTCGCGGTTTATACCGCTGGCGTCGGTACTGTCTATGTTCCAGTCGTGGTAGACATAACCGTTCTGAGTGACCGACTTCTTGAGTTTTTTCATGATGGTCTTATTGTACTTCCTGCTCACAGTATTACTGGAACCGCCCGGAAATCGGATTATCTTTGAATCAACGCCAGTGAGTTTTTCCACATAATCGTGAATCTTGTTGAGATCCTGATAATACCCTTTTTCCGTTCTGTAGATTTTGCTGTAAGTGTGTGTGTAGCTGTGAAGCGCAATAGTGTGACCGCGCTCGGCTATCGCCTTGTATTTATCCTCCATATTCTTGTGGTAAATCACAAAAAATGTAGCTTTTACACCGTATTCATCCAGAACATCAAGCAGCTTCTCAGTGTTTATCGAGGGTCCGTCGTCAAATGTGAGATACGCTGTTTTTTCCTCGGCTTTTTTAAATGTCCTGGTAGTTGCAGCCGGTTCGGCGGATGAAGATGAGGTGGTTTCGGTCGTTGAATTATTGACTGAATGTGTTGCTGCCACCGTGGGGGTTGAAGTGGATGACTGACCGCCGTTATCCTCGGGTTGGGCGGTTGTGGACTGGGTGGAGTTCCTGGTAATCACATAATATTTAACTCCGTTTTTGCCCTCGGACTCGACAAAATCAAATTCGTTTTCCTTGGAATGATCGAATGCCGGATCACCGTTAACGGCAAAGCCGTTGGTCGGAATATCCGACACAAAAAACAGTGTCGCTGCAAGCACCAATCCCAATATGACAAAAGTCAGCAAAACAGGAATAAAGGTATACTTTCCACTTTTTCTGCTCATAAATTATCGTTCCACCTTTTTACATTCGATATCAATTACTATTATACCGCATATTATTCCCTGATTAATCATATAATACGGATTTTTGACAGAAAGCAGCTGAACGGCTGTTGATACATACCCGACAGCCGTATCAGATGGTTCACCAGAACATGAACATATTCCAATAAAGTATATTAACCAGCGTGACAAATATGCCGCAAAGCGTCATTACACGCGCAAATTTTGTGCTTTTGCGCATGGACTCGCCGTACCTGTCAAGTCCTCTGATTCCCACAAAAGCCCACACGCAGAGACCCGCAGCCAGCGCGGCGATTACGCCGAATCCCCAGAAGTACGCGTCAGACGGGCGATAGGTCAGTCCGCTCCAGACGATGTAGACGGCAATCCCGATCACGGCAAGTCTGAGCAGCAACGCCACTGCCGTCCACTTGCCCAGCGGTCTGCTTTCGCCTCTGCAAAGCCTGCAAATCAGCATGACAATCAGCATGACCGGCGCGGCGACAATCGAGAGCGCCCACAGCCCGAATATGGCAAGCTCGTAAATCACCTGCCATGTGCTGACGGAAATACAATCGCCATAGGGCGCGGCTACCGTCCCTGTCTCCGTGTTTCTCACCCAAAATTCCTCATGGCTCTCTTCGCCAAAGGACAGCAAGGACGTCAGATTGTAAAGCTTGATCGGACCGGTCAGCACGGTGCGCCCCGATTTGTAAAAACCCGTTGGAAGCTCCCGCTTTGCGCCAAAATACTTTGTCTCGTCGTATTTGCCGAAGAGCAGTTCCGGCATCATGCAATTGTATATTTCCTCGCCTGACTGATTGGTCATCACCGCCATGCCGATATTGTCCTCCGCCGAGAGAAGGATATAAGCCGAACAGCCTGCCGTATTCCCGCCGTGTCCGTAGACCGGTTTCTCATAGGGTATCATCCACAGCCCGTGACAGCAGCGCGGAATATCCGTTCCGTCGTAATACAGTGTCGGACTGAAAAGAAGGTCGTGCGTTTCCGGTTTGGCAAAGAGAACGCTCCCGCGGTTGAGAAGCGCCTGCGCGAAGATCAGATAATCGCCGATGGTGGAGACGCAGCTTCCCGCCGGGTATATCGGAATGAAATACCTCGAAGGCTCCAGCCGCTTGCCGTCAGTAGTGTAACAGACCAGCTTGCCCCAGCGTTCGCGCACGAATCGGTTGTCGGAATAATCCGGCTTCAGCGACGTATGCTTCATTCCCAGCGGGGCCAATATGTTGGTGTTGACATACTCGTAAAACGGCTGCCCTGAGATACATTCAACGATATATCCCGCCAGTGCAACGCCCCAGTTGGAATAAGCCGTGACACTGCCCGGCTCGAAGATCTGTTCCGGCTGACGGTGCGCCATCAGTTCGCCCAGTTCCATAATATCTTCCTCGCTGTTCGAGAAAACGTCCCACAGTATTTCCTGAAAGCCCGCGTTGTGATTCATCAGATGTGTCATTGTCACCGGCTTGTTGAAGCGAAGGTTTTTGAGAAATCGCTCCGGCAGATAATCACGCACATCCGCATTGAGGTCGATTTTCCCCTGCTCGTAAAGCTGCATCACGCTTGACCAGACAAGCAGCTTGGTGGTGGAGCCCCATTCAAAGACGGAATTTTCATCCGTCCTTATCCCCTGCTCAATGTCCGTAAATCCGAAGCAGCCGGAATAAAGCTCTTTTTCACTGTCAAAGACCGTTACAGCCATTCCCGCGGTAGTGTCGCTGTGTTCGGACACAAACTGTTCTATTTTGTCTCCGATATCATCGGTGTTTCCCGCGGCAAATACATTTGCCGTACCGAGACAGAGCCATAGCGTCAGCAGCGCAATAACAGATATCCGTTTTTTTGTCTTCATTGAAATTCCTCCGATCATAGAATAATTATCAGCCGATTGTGAAAGCCGGAGTTTTTTTCCCCGACGGTTGGAAGGACGGATGGGGACTTTTTGCGAATTCGGTATTCGCCTGCCCCGTTGCGTGTCGAAGAACGCCTTCCTTTTTTCCGACGATCACCTTTATAATCATTCTATCATTCTATTCCGATAAAGTCAATGACATACAAGCAAAGCGCACGGAAATCAATTTTGGACTCATTTTTTGTTGGTGTGTTTAGATTCAAAAAAATGCACGTAAATCGTGGTCAGGAAAAATCGGATAAAGTACTTTATCGGTGGCGCCTAAGCCTGATTTGCATCGCAGCGCGTTGCAGCGATGGGCTCTGCCCTTGACCCGCCAGGAGGTCCAGACCCCCTGGACTCCCACGCTCGCATACGCTCGCTAATTCGGCGCTGCGCGCTTTC
>ONWI01000249.1 GCA_900321515.1 uncultured Eubacteriales bacterium
AACCGCTTTTCCGGGGCAAAGGAGGTGCATTTTCCGATGATTTCACCCAGACGGCTGCCTTCCGTTCCGCTTTTGTCCGAGGTGGTATCCACGCTGCCGGTGAGCATGTACTGAAGTACCATTCCCAGCGAATAGATATCGGCCCGCCGGTCGGTCTGCCGGAAGCCGTACTGTTCGGGAGGGGCATAGGCGACGGTCCCCGCAAAAACGGTATCTACGGAACTGCGCTCGTTGCGGGTGCGGGATATGCCGAAATCAATCAGATGAATTTCGCCCTTGTCATCGACGATGATATTCTGCGGTTTGATATCGCGGTGGATGACAGGTTCGGGAAGTCCGTGGAGATATTCCAGCACGCGGCAGATCTTCATGCCTATGCCGATAATGACCGGCTCGCTTATCACCCGTTCGGCAACGTATCGGTCGAGCGGTTTTCCCTCGACATACTCGCGTATCATGATACAGGTTCCGCCGTCCTCGATATACTCGACAAGCTTTGGAATATGGGGATGATCCAGCTTGCCGAGAATATCCGCCTCGCGTCGTCCGTTTGCCTGCATCGTGCCGCTGAAAAGCTTTGCCACGCACCGCTTTCCGTCGGATTTTCTCCGCACCTCCATGGTCCACATACCGGGACGTTCGTCGATGAGTTCGAGGAGATCATACGCGTTATCAAGGGTGTCGGGAATGATGATATTGTCCTGCGGGATGACCGGTTCACCGTCTGTCATTGTCTGCTGCCCCCAATTCTGTCAATTGCTGTCGGCTGAGCTCATCCTGTATCTGAAACAGCGAATATCCTCTTTGCAGCGCGTAAATGATGACGGCGTCACGCTTAATTTTCGGATAAAGACCGCCAAAGCCTGCCGCGCTCAGCAGCTTCTGCGCATCGTCGAGATTCAGTCCGAATGCGATAGCCAGCTTTATGACCGTATCGCGCGACGGTTTGCGTACTCCCTTGAACAGCGCATAGCCAAAGCTGGTGCCGATGTCGGCCTTATCCAGCACCTTGGAGACGGTCGTTTTTTTCTGTTTACATAACTGCGTAATATATTCTGCAAAGGAAGAGACGACCAGTTCCCCTTCGTGGGCACGAAGAAAGGCTTCGATGTTGTCGGTTTTGAAGAGTTCGGAGATCAGTCTGTCGGTAGTGCCGGGATCAATGTAATTGGCAATATGCATTTAAATCATCACCCCTATTTTGTATTTTTGAGGAATATACCGGAAAAACTTACAGATTCCACCAATTGTAGAGGACAAACGTTTTTATTTATGCTATATTATACATGAATTGCAATGTACTGTCAATATTTAATAGTTGGTTGTCACGAAAAAATATTTTCAGTTTCATTGGCTGCAAGCTTCCGCGTCACAGTGTGCTTTGCTTTGCATCTCGTTATTTCAGACATCGGAACACTTCCTGCATATCAACGGTGTTTCCGCTGTATCAACCCGGGTTGTGACACACACTGGGACAAAACATTATTCAGCCGATTGTAAAAAAAGAAATCGCGCCGCGCCTGTTATCGGGTGCGGATGAACAGGGCAAAAGCTGCCGCTTGCGTGGCGAAGCCGGGCGAGCGGGAAGCGTTGCGCGGGCGGATACAGATTAGCTGTCAAGTCAAAATCTGCCTTGCTCCAGGCTTTGAAAGATCTGTCTCACTCGATTTTTCAAAGCCCTGGTTCACTGCGTTTTCTTGTTTTTTGCAACCGGCTAAAAGCCATACTTAAAAGGAGATATGATTATGTGGAATTATCTCAGACAACTGCCAGGCGAAACACAGGCGTTCATTCTGAAATTTGTGATGCTGTTGGGCGCGTTTATCATTATAGTAGTGTTCTTTACTGTAGTGAAGCGCAAGTTCAAGCGTTCTCTGAACCAGCTGATAAAGACCAATGCGCAAATCGAAGAACACGAGATAGATACCCTGCGCACCAGCACGCTGACACGCTCATACGTTCACATGTGGATAAAAAACCATATGAAAAACGGCACATGCTGTGTGCTTATGACCGGGCAAGCCGCAAAGGAAAAGGATTACGATATCAGTTTACCGTCCGCTGACGGCGGCTGTGTGTATTATCTTTGCGTCTATCATCCCGGCAGGCAGAAAACCTTAAACCGGAGCTTTGTTGTCGCGGACAATATCGAACCGGAGCTTGACAGCCTGCTCAGGGACAATGACGGCTCGGTTGTTTTCAAAGACTGATAGGCTCGCCTGACCATGGAACGGCATATTAACGGGGGGTTATTATTATGGGACTTTTTACCGCACTTGCAATTACAATAGTATCATTGGTGATTTTGGCTGGAATTATCTATCTTTCGCTTCAGATCAGCAATAAGATCACCGGCGCCAGATTAAAGAAGCTTATCAGAAATGAAAAGCGCCTTGACGGCGCCGTCAAAGCCATTGTCCACAGCAAGGAAGGCAAAACCGTAAAAGCGGATATTCTCAATGCAAGCGGAGAAAAATTCGCTGAGCTTACCGTAACGGGAAAATCTACGGCGTTCACACTCCGCAATGGCCGGAAACTGAAGGTGTAATGAGAGTCTGACCGGCTTTTCTGATTTTGCCGATAATCACTCTGATCACTCCGAAAATCTGAGGTGCAATCTGAAGCAATGAGTATGACTGTGTATTTTTTCTTTTCCCGGTTTGATCCGGCTTCTCTTCCGAAGAAAACCGTCGGGCGTTTCCATCAGAACGCCGAACGCACTGCCGCGCTGGTGTTTCATAAGCAGGCAGAAGCCATTTACACCGGAACTTTCAGAACCGAGGGCGACAGCGAGGTCTATATACATATCTGTGATTCGGGTCAGTCTCTTCCCGGCACACTGCAAATCTTCCGGTTCAAGGAACGCATTCTGCCCGAGATCAACAGCCTTTATGCCGCTGCGGGGCTGATGCGGGAATGCACTGTGCGCAGTCTGGAGGTAAAAATCAGCCACGATTTGCCGGAGATGCTGATTGACAAATGCGGGGATAAGGAAGTCATTTCCGAAGGTGAGGAATTTGACTACACCGCGCGGGCGGAAATGTTCCGCGCCGAGACTCCGCGTTTCACCTTCGACCGAGTTATTCTGCCCGGGAAGACCCGACGGCAGCTTGACGAGGCCATCGCCGTCATAAAGTACTCGTCGCTCGTTATGGATGACTGGGGACTGAGCGACATTGTAAGTCCCTCTGTCGCGCTGAACTTCTACGGTCCTCCTGGAACCGGCAAGACCATGGCGGCGGACGCTATAGCAGACAGTCTCGGACTCGGGATAATCCGCGCGTCCTGCGCTGATATCGAGAGCAAATATCACGGTGAAAGCGCAAAAATGGTCAAAGCCGTATTTTATGCCGCTGAAAAGCAGAACGCGGTCCTGTTCATCGACGAAGCGGACTCCCTGCTCTCGCAGCGTATCGGGCAGACAACGCAGAGCGCCGACCAGGCGCTGAACGCCACGCGCAGCCAGCTTCTGCTGTCGCTCGAAGAGTATAAAGGCATTGTCATTTTCGCAACCAACTTTATTACCAGCTATGACAAGGCTTTCATTTCGCGTCTGAGGTGTGTCAGCTTTCCTCTGCCTTCGCCTGCCGAACGGCGGGAAATATGGCGCGTGCATCTCTTTCCTACAGCGTCGTCGCCTCATATAAAGATACCGCTTGCCGACGATGTTGATCCGGAGGCGCTCGCCGATGACTACGAGCTGTCCGGGCGCGATATCAGAGAGGCGGTCAAAGCCGCCTGTTTCCGCACAGCAATGGCCAACGGCCAAACGGTGACCCAGACTATGCTGAGGAGCTGCTGCCAGGATGTGCTCGACAGAAACAGTACCCTCGAAGACACTTTGGACTGAATATATCAGGTATTTTGTCAGAGCCTGCTGACGCATCTCAGTGTGTGCCTGCCCCGTCCGGAAAGATGAGGTATGTGCGCGAAGAGATGCGTCAGCAGGCTCTTTGAGCATGTTTACAACCGAGGGTTTGTAAAAAATATTTTCTCCACAGGCGGGAAGGACGAATCCGGATGTTTGCGGTTCCGGTATTCGTCCGACCCTGATTTTTTTACGGCGTGTCTTTTTGTTTTGCCAATATCAAAAAACATGTTGAACCTGATGGGGTAATGATGTATAATATATTTCATCGCATATCTGTCACATTATATTATTTTGCGGGGTTATGGGAATAATGTATAAATTGCTTCGATTCTTAAAGGACTACAAAAAGGAAAGCATTCTGGGTCCGCTCTTCAAGCTGCTGGAAGCTTCATTTGAACTGCTTGTGCCGCTGGTTGTCGCAGCCATCATAGACAAGGGCATAGGCGGCGCGGACAAGGGTTACACCGTGAAAATGTGCCTGCTGCTCGCGGCTCTCGGTGTGGTGGGACTTATCAGTTCGGTCACGGCTCAGTATTTTGCAGCCAAGGCAGCCGTCGGTTTTTCTGAAAAGGTACGGCACGCGCTGTTTGCGCACATCCAGAGTTTATCCTATTCTGATATTGACTCGCTTGGCACGTCCACTCTGGTCACCCGCATGACAAGCGACATGAATCAGGTGCAGTACGGGGTCAATATGACTCTCCGTCTGCTGCTCCGTTCTCCGTTTGTGGTGTTCGGCGCCATGATAATGGCGTTCACTGTGGACGTGAAGGCCGCGCTGACATTTGTCGTGACGATACCGCTGCTTTCGGCGGTGGTATTCGGAATAATGCTGATCTGCATTCCGCTTTACCGCAAGGTGCAGGAACGGCTTGACGGCGTGCTGCTCTCCACTCGGGAAAATCTCACCGGAGTGAGGGTGATACGCGCCTTCTGCAAGGAACAGGAGGAAACGCGGCGTTTCTTCGATCGGAACGAAGCGCTCACTGAGGCGCAGAAGTTCGTGGGAAGAATTTCCGCGCTGATGAATCCCGTTACGATGATTATCATCAATGTCTCGATTATCGCCCTTATCTACATCGGAGCGCTGCGGGTGGATCTTGGAATAATTACCCAGGGCGCGGTTGTTGCCCTTTACAATTACATGTCCCAGATACTCGTGGAGCTTATCAAGCTCGCCAACCTAATTATAAGCGTTACCAAATCAATAGCCTGCGGCAACAGGATTCAGGCGGTTCTGGAAATCAGACCGTCCATGATTTTCCCAAGCGAGGCAACCGCCGACTTCGGCAATCCGAACAGCGAATTTTCCGTGGAATTCCGACATGCCGACCTGCGCTACGGCAATTCGGGAGAGAATGCCCTTACCGACATCGACTTCCGAGTGAAGAGGGGAGAGACGGTCGGCGTTATAGGCGGCACGGGTTCCGGAAAAAGTTCCCTTGTCAACATGATTCCCCGTTTCTACGACACATTTGCCGGCGAGGTGCTGGTGGACGGAGTGAACGTAAGGGAATACTCCCGTCAGACCTTGCGCGATAAAATCGGCGTCGTTCCGCAAAAGGCCGTGCTGTTCAAGGGAACCATCCGCGACAACATGCTCTGGGGCAATCCGGGCGCTTCGGATGAGGAAATCAATGCTGCCATTGCAACCGCACAGGCTTCCGAGGTGGTAGCCGGCAAGGCAGGCGGTCTGGATTACGCGGTCGCGCAGGACGGCAGAAATCTCTCCGGAGGTCAGCGGCAAAGGCTGACTATTGCCCGCGCCCTCGTGAAAAAGCCGGAGATACTTATTCTGGACGACAGCGCGTCCGCCCTCGACTTTGCCACCGACGCCGCCCTCCGCAAGGCGATAAAGGCGATGGAAGGCAGACCGACGGTATTCATTGTGTCTCAGAGAGCCGCTTCCATAGCGCACGCCGACAGAATCATCGTGCTCGACGACGGCAGAATTGCGGGAATGGGAAAGCATGACGAGCTTCTCAAAAACTGCGAGGTCTACCGCGAGATATACAATTCACAGTTCAGCAGCGAGATAAGCGGGAAGGAGGGCGCGAAATGAGTATGGAAACCAAAAGCACCGTTAACAAGGTGCTGAGCTATATCGGGGCGTATCGCTTTCAGCTTGCGGCTTCGATTGTATTCGCGGGAGCTTCTGTCGCCCTGACTTTGTTGATTCCTTTGCTTATCGGACGCGCCATAGACTGCATTATCGACAGGGGACAGGTGGATTTCGTTTTAATTAAGGGATATCTCCTGAAGACGGCGTTTGCCGCGCTTGCTACCGCGCTTCTGCAATGGCTTATGAACACCTTCAACAACAAGATTACATTCGGCGTCGTCCGCGATATCAGAAACGAGGCGTTCAGCAGGATAGAAGAGCTTCCGCTTGGGTACATTGACTCGCATTCCTGCGGCGAGACGGTCAGCCGCGTCATTGCCGACGTAGACCAGTTCGCGGACGGTCTGCTCATGGGCTTTACCAATCTGTTTACGGGCGTCGTCACCATCCTCGGCACGCTGATATTCATGCTTGTTCTTCACCCGGGAATAACCGCCGTTGTGGTGATTATGACGCCTATTTCGCTTTTTGTGGCAAAATTCATCTCGACCCACACGCACGACATGTTCCGTATGCAATCAGAGACGCGGGGCGAACAGACCGCATTCATAGACGAAATGGTGAACAATCAGAAGGTGGTGCAGGCGTTCTGCCACGAGGATGAGAATATGACGGTTTTTGACGATGTGAACGCCCGCCTTTCAAAATATTCTCTGCGGGCCACATTTTTTTCATCCCTGACCAATCCCGGCACCCGCTTCGTCAACAATATCGTATATGCCGCCGTAGCGCTTGTGGGAGCGTTCGCCGCCATCAACGGCAGCATTACCGCGGGTATTCTTTCGTCTTTTCTGAGCTACGTCAATCAGTATACAAAGCCCTTCAACGAAATATCCGGCGTTATCACCGAGCTTCAGAATGCGCTGACCTGCGCCGCAAGGATATTCGAGCTCATCGAGCAGCCGCCGCAGGTGAGCGACAGCGGATGTCCCGGACTTTCCGACGTCAGGGGGGAGGTTGCGCTCAGCGACGTTTCCTTCTCGTATGTGCCGGAGGTCAGTCTCATCGAGCATCTGAACCTGAACGTCAGCCACGGCAGGAGAGTCGCAATAGTCGGACCCACGGGCTGCGGCAAGACCACGTTAATCAACCTGCTCATGCGCTTCTATGACGTGAACGGCGGATGCATTTCGGTTGACGGCAGCGATATCAGGGAGATTACCCGCAGCAGCCTGAGAAAGAATTTCGGCATGGTGCTTCAGGAGACATGGCTCAAAAACGGCACCGTGAGAGAGAATATCTGCATGGGCAGGCCTGACGCGACAGACGATGAGATGATTGCCGCGGCGAAGGCTTCTCATGCCCACAGCTTCATCAAGCGTCTGCCGCAGGGATATGAAACTGTTATCAATGAGGACGGCGGGAGCCTTTCGCAGGGACAGAAACAGCTGCTCTGCATAGCCCGCGTCATGCTGTGCCTGCCGCCTATGCTGATTCTCGATGAGGCAACCTCTTCAATTGATACCCGCACGGAACTGAAAATTCAGGACGCCTTCGCACGCATGATGAAGAACCGCACGAGCTTCATTGTCGCTCACAGGCTTTCCACCATACGCGACGCGGACATTATTCTTGTGATGAAGGACGGTCATATCATCGAACAGGGCAATCACAATGAACTGCTGCAAAAGGGCGGTTTTTACTCACGGCTATATTACAGCCAGTTCGAGGGCTGATTGTTGTTTTGAATGGATGAATTGTAAAATTCTTTCAATTTATGTAAACAGACAAATAATAAACGGCTTCCATTGTCATTATTACACAAATTATTTTTTGTTTGAATTACAGATATTTTAAAAGTTGCGAGTTGTATTATGCTTTTTTTTATGGTATAATCATATCTACAAAGTTCAAAGAGTTCATTTTCCCTCTGTAGCAACGCGTGAGGATAAATGTGAGAGTCTGAACAGGCTCCAAGGAATGATATTAAACGGAGTTGAATAGCATGAAGAATAACAATCCCGAGATTGAAAAACAGAATTCAGGTATTCCTGCGGACGATTCAGCGGTAATCGTTGAGGAGGAAGCTCCTGCTGTTGATGTGAGCGTTGAACCCGAAAAAACAGAGAGGAAGAAGAAGGGAATCAATGTCGATGAGCTTGACTGGGGCGATCTGAGTGAGTTTGGTCCTATTCTTCCGCTCGGAACGGATATGCTCAAGAACAAGCCGGTGTACAGATTCTTTAAAAGGCTCTTTGACCTTGTGCTGAGTGTGTCCATGCTGATAATTCTTCTGCCGGTTTTGCTTCTTGTCGCGCTTGTCATATTTATTGACGATCCCCACGGCAGTCCGATTTTCATTCAGAAGCGGGAGGGCATCAACCGCAAGGTCTTTAATCTGTTCAAATTCCGCTCGATGGTGGTGAACGCCGAGGCCAAGCTCGACGATTTGAGAAGGCGCGGTATTACCATAAAGGATCCCAAGGACCCGACCTACAAGGTCAAGGATGATCCACGCATTACCCGCGCCGGCCGTTTTATCCGCAAAACGAGCATAGATGAGCTTCCACAGCTCCTGAACATTATTTTGGGAGATATGAGCATAGTCGGTCCCAGACCTCCTCTGACAAGAGAGGTTAATCAGTACAATGATTTTGCTATGCAGCGGCTTCTGGTCCGTCCGGGACTTACATGCATCTGGCAGAGCACAAGAAACCGCGATGAGGTTCCCTTCCCTGAGTGGATGAAGATGGATGTGACTTACATACAGAATTGTAGCTTCCTGCTTGACTGCAAGCTGATTTTAAGGACGTTTGCAATTGTATTTACCGCCAACGGAAACTGATGAATCCCTTACCGGGATAATATATTCAAAACCCGTGAATGAGCTTCATGTTCATTCACGGGTTAATTTTGTATTTGGTTATTGTAAAAGAGCGAAGAATCGGGGCTTGGGCATTTTAAGCCGGAGCTTTTTTCTCAAGCCGGGAAGGACGGATCTGGATTTTTGTCATTTCGGTATTCGCCCGACCGCATTTTTGTCCGGGGGCGTTTCGCTCGCTCGGCTCCGCTCCTGTTTTTCCGCTTGAAAAGCGGAAAAACTACCCCGCAAAGAGGTCCAGCTCCCCCTGGACTCCCACGCTCGCCTGGAGAAAAAACGCTCGCTAGTTCCGGCGCTCCGCGCTTTTTTTAAATTGATTTCCGTGGTCCCCCGGACTCCATTATTGGCGTTGCGCTATGCTTTTTCTTTTAACTTTTACAATCGCCTTATAATATATATCCTTCGCCCTGCGAATTTCCTTCGGCGAATTCGTCAGACTCACGGGCATATTCTTTAATAAATTGTTTTGCGCCGTGGTGACTGTCATCTTCCTCATGTTTTTTTGTCGGGAGGAGAGGTTCCTCCGCGTCCGGTTCTTTATCCTCGTTGACCGGGACATAAACTGTTCCGTCCGCGTTCGTCTGGACCGTCATCATGCGGTTTTCAAACACCTTGAACGCAAATGACTTTCGCGCAAATGACCTCGCGCAGATTCCGGAGATCAGCAGATGAAGCAACAGCAGCGAAATCAGCAGCGCTTCCGCCTGTGAGAATCTGTCAGATAAAACCTTATCTATAAAGAAGGGACACAATATCACAACCAGACCCGCGGCTGCCCCAGAGGCAAACACAAAGAGGATGAACGAAAGCAGCGGGAATACTCTGAATCCGCTTCGCTTTAATGTACCAGACGCGCATGTTCTTGCGGCTCCCAGGTATCTGTGCCCGAAAAAAGCGCATCCGGAGGCGAAATACAGCATTGTCGAGCCGGCAAAAAGAAGTTCTCCTGTGACAATTGGCTGAGTGGTTATGGTGTTAAGTCCCAAGCCGCTCAGAATTTCATTGACGGTGTCCTGTGTGCCTTCATTCCTGATGAGCAGATAGCCCAGGGTGAACATGGCCATTGCCGAAAAAAAACTGACTACCGCGTTTACCGCTATGGACATTCTCATAAGAGTGCAGCCGGTTCCTGCCGAGAACAGACTGATTACGGTGAATAACGCCGACAGTGAAGCAAAGCCCGCAAATACCGCCAAGCCGGGATCAAGCCCCTTCATAACGGCGAGATAGCACGATACGGCGGAGATTGCGACGGCTATAAGAGCCTTGATAACGCTCAGCCCGCAACGGAAGTGCTTTTTTGTGATGTAACCGATAGAATTAACTGTCATATGTCAGACCACCCTTCACATTATCTGAAGAAGAGCATAGCCAGACAGTTCGAGCACAGCACGAGTATCGCAGCCGCAACGATTGCCGAGCAGAGCAGCGTCAGGAAAGGACTGCGCCTGAATGAGGAGGCTTTCTGCAATCCAAAATAGTGGGCGACTGCCGAGGCGGTCACGCCTATGATCAATAGCAATATCGCGAACGCCGTGGACAGCAGCGCTGCCGGAACAGCCAGCAGCATGGTGACCGAGAGCGGAAACAGCGCAAAGGCGGAGATATTCAACGCCTGATTCACGGATGGCTTCTCATTGGCGTGCAAAAACGCTATTCCGGTCATACCCGCCAGCAGGACGATAACTGCGATTGACATTACAGCCGCGTGGGCAACGAGTCCGCCGAACGCCATGATTGTATCGCCGGAACCGCCGGAGATGTTTTTCGTGACGGAGGCTATTTTGGGACCGCATAACTCACGGAAGAATCCCGATGACAGTGAACCGAACGCCGCAAGTGACATTGAAGACATCGCCACGACGAAAAGTGAGCCGAATGTTACCCATACCGAAGCGGAGCGTGTACGGGCAGCCCTTTCCACTCCCTTCAGGGGTGAATCGGAGAAGAATGCCTTGACGCAGCCCAGAACGTCCGAGTCCTCCATCCGAACTGGCTTTACGTTTGCCTCGATTATGCCTCCGCAATTCGGGCATACGCCTTTGTCGTTGAGCCTTCCGCCACAGTTTGAGCAATAACTCATAAGTATTACCTCTTTCTTTTATTCATTCATAACCATTTAAGATTTTAACACATAAAAGTGAAAAAGGCAATAGCTTTAATTAAATTCACTATAATTATGGAAATTAACACGAATAATTTTGTAAATCCTACAAAAGCTCTATAAAGCTACAGATTATGGCGTTGGAGATCAGCATTCCCTTCCGGGTGAGATGTATTCCGTGTCCGTCGCAGACGCAGTACGGTGACATCACGGACGCGGAGGCTCTCTTTCTGATCGGTCCGGGTATTCCGGCGCCGAAGCGCTTTTTCATGCCGTCCTCTGTCAGACCTTCGGACAGCCGCAGCCGCATCATGATATATTCCTCCATGTCGCCGCCTTCGCCGTCGTCGTGAGCCGCGGCTCCGCAAAGATATCCGTCGAGGCTGCGGTCGTAATAATATCGCCTTCCGTTAATGAATCCGTGCGCCGAAGGCCCTATGCCAATGTACTGGTCGCAGTTCCAGTATTTCAGATTGTGGCGGCTTTCGGCTCCGGGCTTTGCGGCGTTGGATATTTCATACTGGGCATAACCCGCCTTTTCCAGCCGGTCGAAGGTCTGCTCGTACATGTCCGCAAGTGCGTCGTCATCTGCGATATCGAGGGCGTATCTGATACGGTGGAACGGGGTGCCCTCTTCGATCTTGAGCATGTATGCCGAAACGTGCGTGGGCGCTGCGCTTTCGATGAATCTCAGGGAATATTCCAGCGAATTCGCCGTCTGCATGGGTATTCCCAGCATGAGGTCGAGCGAGATATTGTCTATGCCCACGCTGTGGGATTTCTCCATGGCGTTCAGAACGTCGTCCGGAGTATGCCTTCTGCCTATGGCAGAAAGCTCCTGCTTCAGAGCGGACTGCATTCCAAGGGACAGGCGGTTGATTCCCGCTGAGGCGCAGCCTTCCAGGAATTCGCTCAGATCGCTCGCGGGATTTGCCTCGACAGTTATTTCCGCGTCTCCCGAAATATTCACGCACTGCCCCAGAGCTTCAGTTATCGCCGCGATACGTCCGCCTCCCAGCAGGGACGGCGTGCCGCCTCCGAAATAAACCGTGTCGGCGCTGAGATTCAGGGGAGTAGCCTCCCTGATACGGCGGATGGTTTCGGCTGTGTATCTGTCGAGCATACTTTCCTTTGAAGTTACCGAGTAAAAATCACAGTAGGGACATTTGTATCGGCAGAACGGCACATGAATGTAAATGCCCACATAGTTGTCCATTACATCACACTCCTGCCGAAGTCTTTCGCCTGGCGATGTAGTTTTCCAGAATTATGACTGCCGACACGGCGTCCACCACCGCCTTGCGCTTTTTCCCCCTTGTATTTGTCGCGTTGAGGAATACATGGGCTTCCATTGTGGTGCAGCGCTCGTCAAGCATATCCACCGGAATGCCGCAGGCTTCACGCAGGGATTCGGCAAAGCGGCGGGCGTTCAGGGCGCTTTCTCCCTCCGAGCCGTCCATGTTGACCGGCAGCCCTACCACGATCAGTTCCGCCCTTCGCTCCGCGGCAATGGAAGACACCTTGCGCACGAGATTCGGGACGTATTTTTCGTTTATCACAGTCACGGGTGAAGCGAGCATTTCTCCGGGGTCGCAAACGGCTATACCGGTGCGCGCCCTGCCCAGATCGACCGACATTATTACCATAGCTCCACCTGTCCGACAAGCTCAGAGATATTGTCAATGTGATTTTCGGCGAGGTAATGGTCCATCCCCTCAATTATTTTCAGCGGGGCGTAGGGGTCCGTGAACATGACTGTTCCCACCTGAATTGCCGAAGCTCCGGCAAGCGTCATCTCGATGGCGTCCTTCCATGTGGATATCCCGCCGAGACCGATGACCGGCACACCGACCGAGTTGTAGACCTCGTTTACCATTCTGACCGCGATGGGGAAGACCGCGGCTCCTGACATTCCGCCCTTGTTGTTGCGCAGAACCGGGCGGCGGGTGCGTATGTCTATCCTCATGCCGAGAAGTGTGTTGATGAGGGATACCGCGTCGGCTCCGGCGGCTTCGACGGCTTTTGCAATCTCGGATATGCTCGTGACATTTGGCGAGAGCTTTACGATAAGCGGCTTGTCGGGGCAGTGCTCCCTGACAAGGGCGGTGATCTGTTCCGCGCCTGCGCATGACGTGCCGAACGCCGCTCCGCCAGCCTTCACATTGGGACAGGATATGTTGAGCTCCACCATGTCCACGTCGGAAGCGTTGACCTTCTCGGCGATGGCGGCATAATCGTCTTCGGTTGCTCCCGCTATGTTGGCGATGACCACAATGTCCTGCCCGCGCAGCCAGGGAAGATCCTCTCTGATGAAATGATCCACTCCTGGATTCTGCAGCCCGACGGAATTCAGTATGCCGCTGGGAGTCTCGGCGATTCTGGGCGGGGGATTGCCCGCCTTTTCGCGTATTGTCATGCCCTTTGAGGATATTCCGCCCAGTTTTGATACCGGATAGAATTCGTTGTACTCCCTGCCGAATCCGTAGGTTCCGGAGGCGGCTATTACGGGGTTTTTGAATTCTACCCCGCAGATATTCACGTTAAGTCTGCTCATTCCCATATTACCTCCCTGCTGTCAAATACGGGCCCGTTCTTGCATACATGCAGATATTTCTCCCCGCCGTCGGGCGTCCTTGTCTTGCAGGCGCAGACCAGACATGCGCCGACTCCGCAGCCCATTCTCTCTTCGAGTGAAACCATGCACCTTATGCCTCGCTTTTCGGCTTCGGCGGCGGTCAGCCGCAGCATGGGCTTCGGTCCGCAGGTGTACACCGCGTCGCATGGGGCTTCAAGCAGCCGCCGGGCAAGCAGTTCAGTCACGAATCCGTGGTGACCGAGCGAGCCGTCGTCGGTGGCTATGCGCACATCCGCGCCGTTTGCTCTGAAATCGTCGGCAAGTATCGCGGCATCCCTGTTTCTGAATCCCAGAAGCACAGTGGCGTTCGCCCCATAGGGAGCCGACGCTCCGAGCAGCGGCGGCACGCCTATTCCGCCGCCTACGAATACCGCCTTTTCGTCCGGAGCGATGTCAAAGCCGTTGCCGAGCGGGGCGAGAATGTCCATGTTCTCTCCTTCCTTCATCCGGGACATAATGGCAGTGCCTTCGCCCCTCACCTCGAAGACGAAGCGGATTCTGCCCTCTTCGCGGCTGAATCCGCAGACCGAGATGGGACGGCGCAGTGTTTTGCCTTCAACCAGTATGTTGGCGAACTGCCCTGGCTTCATGTTCCGAACGGCGCTCTCTGAGGCTACCGTAAAGCTGAACGTCGTCTTATTGAGCTGCTCCTTTTTAATTATGGGACACAGCTCCTGTGTGTATTTCATGTATTCTGCCTCCTTGGATATTGTTGATTTTAGCCGATTGTAAAAGTTGGAAATATCGGAAATTCGGGGCTTGCGCATTTTAAGCCTGAGCTTTTTTCTCCAGCATGGAGGGGCGGATTTAGATTTTTACGATTTCGGTATTCGACTGACCTCGATTTATTTTCCAAGTGCATTTCGCTCGCTCGGCTCCGCCGAGCTTGTGGGGCGCTGCCCCACCGCCCCGCAAGGGCTCTGCCCTTGACCTGCCAGGAGGGCCAGC
>ONWI01000264.1 GCA_900321515.1 uncultured Eubacteriales bacterium
AATTTATGGTACGTTCGGGCGTGCTGCTTTTCGGTGACTTCACAACCAAGAGCGGCAGAAAGACCCCTTATTTCGTCAATACCGGCAACTACAAGACCGGTGCCCAGGCTGCAAAGCTGGGCGAATATTATGCCCGCAACATCCAGGAGCATGTCGGCGGCAGAATCGACGCGCTTTTCGGCCCCGCCTACAAGGGAATTCCGCTTGCCGTCGCGGCGGGTATCTCTATGTACAATCTCTTCGATCGCGACATCAACTATTGCTTCAACCGCAAGGAAGTCAAGGATCACGGCGAAGGCGGCTCCATGGTCGGCTACAAGCTCCGGGACGGCGACCGCGTGCTGATCGTGGAGGACGTTATCACCGCCGGCACGGCGATCCGCGAGACGCTGCCCGTGCTGAAGGCGGCGGCGGATATCCAGATTGCGGGCATGGTGATCTCGGTTGACCGCATGGAAAAGGGCAAGGGCGAAAAGACCGCCATTCAGGAGGTCTATGAGGAATTCGGCATAGTTACCTACCCGATCGTGACCGTCAAAGAGATAATCGAAATACTTCATAACAATCCCGTGGACGGCAAGGTTTACATTGACGACGAAATGAAGGCGAGGATGGAAGCTTACATGGAGCAGTACTGCGTTAAGTGATTTTGTCAGGGAGGCTACTATGTTACGATTCAAGACGGGACTTAACTACGGATGGAGATATACCCCCGATTATTCCCCGAAAAAAAGCAAAAATGAAAACTTCGACATGACTATTCGCCCGGTGGACGTGCCTCACAACAGCGGAACGTCCAAATTCAGCTATTTTACCGGCGAGGACGAGAGCAAGATCGTGCAGTACAGCAAGCTCTTTGTCATTCCCGACGAGATGGAGGGCAAGCGCGTTATCCTTCATTTTGACGGAGTAATGAGCTGCGCAGCGGTTTTTGTCAACGAAAAGGCGGCGTTTGCACACAAGGGCGGATTCACCGGGTTCAGTGACGATATTACCGATCTGCTTACCGACAGCGAGAACAAGCTGACGGTCATAGTGGATTCCACAGAGCGCGCAGACACTCCTCCTTACGGAGCGCCGGTTGACTTCCTGAGCTACGGAGGCATTTACCGCGATGTGTGGATTGAAGGCGTGCCGCAGCTTTACATCAAGGACACGTTCATCAATCCCATGCTCACCGAAAAGGGCTGGAAGCTCGACATCACCGGCGAAATAGGCGGCGAAGGCGAGCGCAAGCTGACTTTCGCCCTGTATGACGGCACACAGCGCCTCGGCGTCTGCCAGTACCGCGCCGATCAGCCGAATTATCATGTGTCGTGGACTGTATCCGCGGAGGTGACTCCCTGGACGCCGGAAAATCCCAAGCTCTACACACTCAAAGTGTCGCTTTCCAGCGGCGATGAGCTGGACTACACCGTCGGATTCCGTCAGGTCAGGGTGGATCCGCAGGGCTTTTATCTCAACGGCAACCGCGTCAGACTTATTGGCATCAACCGTATGCAGAATTATGCATGTGAGGGATTTGCAATGCCTGAGTCCGCCCAGAGAGCTGACGCTGATCTCATCAAGTCGATGGGATTCAATGCCGTCAGGTGCGCACGGTATCCCCAGAGCAAGTACTTTGTCGAGCGCTGCAATGAGATAGGTCTCATGATCATCTGGGATATGCCGGGCTACAAATACGCAAAGGGCGGAGACTGGTTCGAGGCTCTTATTCAGAATATACGCGAGACAATTACCGAGCACAGGAACGCTCCGAGCATAGTTATGTGGGGCACACGCACGGACGATACAAAGGATATTCCTCAGCTTACCCGCAAGGTGTGCGAGACGATCAGGTCAATCGACAATTCCAGACCGCTCTACGGCGTGAGGGCATTCAGGGGCGGCGAAACCCTTGAGGATGTGTACGCCTACAACGATTACGAAAAGCACGCGCTCGGGGAAAGCTTTGTTTATGATACCGCCGCCATATCTCCCGGACATTCGCCGGTTATGATAACCGAGCACACCGGACCGCTCTATCCGGCAAGGAGCTTCGGCGGGGAAAAGGAACTTCTGGAGCAGGCGCTCAGCCATGCCAGAATGCTTGACGCGGCATACGGAAGCAAGGGCGTGATCGGCACATTCGGATGGTGCCTCTGCGATTACAATACTCACGCAAGCTTCGGCGGCAACGACGGGGTATGCACTTACGGCATATGCGACCTCAACAGAATCCCAAAGCTCGCGGCTGCGGTTTATGCCAGCCAGAGCAGTTCCCGCACCGTGCTGGAGATTTCATCGGCAATGATGCCCGGCGAGCACCGATTCGGGGTTATTGGAAACGTCTACGCCTTTACCAACTGCGACAGCGTGCGGCTTTACAAGAACAACGAGCTTGTGGCGGAATTCTTCCCCGATCGCAGGAATTATCCCAACATGCCTCATCCGCCGATTCTCATTAACGACCTTATCGGCGACAAGCTGGCGAGCAAAGAGGGGCTTGACAACAAAAAGGCGCAGGACGTGCGCCGTGCTATCAGCGAACTCGGAGAGGACGCTGTACAGCCGTCCCGCAAGGAAGGTTTAATGTCGCTCTTTTCCTCCAGAAGCCAGAAGGTTTCAGAGGAAGAGGTTGTGAGACTCTACAGGGAGTACGCCGTGACCCGCGCGGTCAGAACCGAATTCAGGTTTGAGGGAGTTATCGGCGGACAGGTCGCCGCCACGGTAATCAAGGCACCCGTCACCAAGACCAAATTCAAGGTCAATCTCAGCAGTAGCAGGCTGATACACGGCGAGACTTACGACGTCGCCCGCGTCGAAATCGTGGCTGTCGATTCAAACGACAACCGTATCAGCTATTTCAATGACTGCCTGAGCGTCAGCTGCGACGGCGCGCTGGAGGTTATGGGTCCGGATGTGATTCCGCTTATCGGCGGCGCGGCGGCATTCTATCTGCGCTCCAAGGGCGGCAGAAAACAGGCAAACGTCAAGATCGTCACTCAGACGATGGGCGAGTTTGAGATTCCGCTGAGCGTGATTCGCAAGACTTCCAAGGAGCTTAATATTTCAAAGACCGAGGAGCAGCCAACGGAAGAATGATTTGCGGAGCGGAGTGAGTAATTTGAAAAAAATCACATTCAGATGCAGGAACAAGGACAGCGAAATTACCGGCATTGTGATATGCATACTTTTGTTTCTGGCGGGATGGCTTATCTCTTCGGCGATTGCCAGGGCATATGGAGACAGCGTGTTCATTACCGTCGCCGTGCCTATAGCCTTTCTGGTATGCGGTGTGGTGTATATGTCGCGACGCAGGAAGGCGTCTGACGGAAATTCGGGTACCGCCGAATTTGCCGGGAGCGGCAGAGTGCGGCTTACATACGGCGGCAGGAGTGTTATATTCGACCTCAGGGACGTCAGGAACGTCAGCTACACGCGCGATACCCTGACCAACGACGCAATCGGGAACAGCTATGTAATGACTGTCAGACTGCCTTTTCGCTCATACAGGATTTTTTCCGAGGAACTGCCGCAGGGAATGTCGGGGTTTGAGAATACGGGGCTTTATGAGCTTTACGCCGAACTTGCCGAAAGGACGCGGGATAATGGGAAGTCTGAGTGAACATTTTATGCCCGCCAACAGCGGCTATGCCATTCATCGCGTCTCGCTCGGATATGAACGGCTGCCGGAATGCTGCCGGACAGGACTTGCCGACTGCGGACTTTCAGTCAGGCACTTAGGCACTTCGGGCGATGAAGTGCTGCTTCCGCTTCTGAAATGCGGCGAGTGCGGCAGGTATTACGCAGGCAGCGGCGGCAGATTCATTCCTGTGGACAATCCTCTGAAATATGAAATTACCGGACGACGGTAGACAGGCAAATCTCCCGCCGCGGTTACCGACAAATCATATGGCCGAAGCTTGTGCGTGCGTACAAACTTCGGCTAAAAATGTGCAAGCACCACATTACCGCCTTTTTTCATATCTTACAATCGAAAAAAATAATTATATTGGAGGCTGAAAATTGAACCAGCGTCTTGCAGACATTCTGCTTGAATCATTTCCCCGCATATTCACCCAGGGACTGCTCATGACAATTCCGCTGACATTGCTTTCATTTGCACTGGCTCTGATAATAGCCATGATCTGCGCCATGATTCAGATTGCCAATGTCAGGGGGCTGAGACAGGCAGTGCGTTTTTACATCTGGCTCATTCGCGGTACTCCGCTGCTGGTGCAGCTCTACCTCGTCTATTTCGGACTGCCGGATCTCGGCATAGTGCTGCCGGCGTTCCCCTGCGCTGTGTTGGTCTTTGCTCTGAATGAGGGCGCCTACTGTGCCGAGACCATGCGCGCCGCCATAGAATCGGTGCCGAAGGGGCAGCTTGAAGCGGGGTACTGCGTGGGAATGAGCTATTTCCAGACCATGCGCAGGATTATTCTGCCGCAGGCATTCCGCACGGCGTTCCCGCCGCTTTCCAATTCCCTTATCTCCATGATCAAGGACACTTCGCTTGCCGCCAACATCACCGTAACCGAGATGTTCATGACTGCGCAGAGAGTGGCGGGCAGGACTTACGAGCATCTTGCGCTCTACGCCGAGGTCGCGGTGATCTACCTGATATTCTGCACTGTGATAACGCGCCTTCAGGCGTTCGGTGAAAGTCGGCTTGCCCGCATGAACGGAGGCGACATTATCCGTGCTTGAGCTTAAGGAACTTTACAAATCAATCGGCGGCAATGAGATACTTCACGGGGTGAATCTCACTCTCAGGAAGGGAGAAGTGCTTGCCGTGCTGGGTCCTTCCGGTTCGGGCAAGACCACATTGCTGCGCTGCCTGAATTTTCTCGAAAGAGCCGACAGCGGCAGCGTCACGCTTCTCGGAAAGGAACTCTGCATGAATGAGGCTTCACGCAGGGAAATAGCCGAGTACCGCCGCCATACAGCATTCGTCTTTCAGAGCTTCAACCTCTTTGCCAACAAGACTGCCCTGCAAAACGTCACCGAAGGGCTTATCGTGGCAAGAAAAATGCCCAAATCCGAAGCTGAAAAGGTCGGATTAAAGGCTCTGGGACGGGTCGGGCTTGCCGACAGGGCGGATTCCTACCCTTCGCAGCTCTCCGGCGGACAGCAGCAGCGGGTTGCCATCGCGAGGGCAATCGCTGCCGAACCTGATGTTATCATGCTGGATGAACCGACTTCCGCCCTCGACCCCGAACTGATCGGCGAGGTACTGAATGTCATTAAGCAGCTTGCCGAGGACGGCATGACAATGATAATTGTCACCCACGAAATCACATTCGCGCGAAGCGTCGCAACCGATATTCTGTTTATGGACAACGGCAGGGCGCTTGTGCAGACCGATACAGCGAGCTTCTTTGAGAGCAGCGACAACAAGAGAGTGAGCGGATTTTTAAGCTCACTCAGTGAAAGGATGTTTTTTAATGAAAAAAATGAAGACGTTAAGAAGAACGATAGCCGTGTTCACAGCGGCGGCTCTTCTCGCGGTAAGCGCGGCGGGATGCAGCGGAAAAAAAGAAGAAGAAAAAAATAAAGACCTGCTCGAGAGCATAAAGGAAAAGGGCGTCGTCACCATCGCCATGGAGGGCACATGGTCGCCGTGGACGTATCACAACGATAAGGACGAGCTTGTCGGATTCGATGTGGAGATCGGACGGTATATCGCTGATTACCTCGGAGTCGAGGCGAAATTTGTCGAGGGCGAATGGGACGGTCTTTTTGCAGGACTGGATTCGGGCATGTACGATATGATCGTAAACGGTGTGGATGAAACTCCGGAACGTTCGGAAAAATACGACTTCTCCGACCCGTACGCGTATATTCATACCGTACTCGTCGTGCGCAAGGACAACAAGAAAATCAAGAGCTTCAAGGATCTGAAGGGCAGGATTACCGCCAACAGCATCGGCAGCACCTACATGGAACTTGCGGAAAAGTACGGAGCGACGGTCAAGGGAGTCGATTCGCTGGGAGAAACCATGACGATGGTAATTTCCAAGCGCGCCGACGCGACACTCAACGCAGAGCCTTCTGTGCTGGATTATATGAAGGAGCAGCCCGACGCGCCCATCAAAATTGTCGCCTCCACCAAAGACGCCAATCATGTATGCATTCCGATACGCAAGGGCGACCAAAATGCCTCGTTTCGCGCAGAAGTCAATAAGGCTCTGGCGGCAATGCGCGAGGACGGCACACTCACAAAGCTCTCGGAGAAATACTTCGGCTCTGATATTACCAACCCGTAAAATGAGCCGCAAAAACGATTCGTTGAACGCTCTGATCAGGCTGGCGCTGCCCGCCGTCATGCAGCAGCTCATGGGAACACTGCTGCAATATGTCGATACCGCAATGGTGGGACATTTGGGCGAGGCGGCTACGGCCGCGGTCAGTACAAGCACTACCGTCAACTGGCTCGTGCATTCGGTCCCCTACGGTCTGACGGTCGGTCTGCTCTCCACGCTGTCTCAGGCGGTGGGACGCGGCGACCGCACCGAAATGAAACGGCTCGCCGCGATGGGCAGCCGCATTTCGCTATGGCTCGGACTTGCGCTCACCGCGGTGTGTCTGGGAATATCTCCGTTTTTGCCGGCATGGATGCAGGCTGCTCCGGAGATCCGTCAGCCCGCGTCGGCATATTTTTTTGTGGTCAGCCTGTCGCTTGTGTTTTCTGTGACGGGAGGAACATTCGCCTCCGCCATGCACGCCGTCAAGGATACACGCACGCCTATGATTATCAATCTCTCGGCAAACGCGCTGAATGTCCTGCTGAATTATCTGCTGATTTACCGCGCGTCGCTCGGCGTGATGGGCGCGGCTTGCGCGACGGCGATTTCGACAACCCTCTGCGGAATTGGAATGTTTCTCGCCTTGCGGCACAAGCAAGCGCTTCGCTTCGGTCGTGATGATTATTTCGGAACTGACCGCCAAAAGCTCCTGAAGCTTCTTCGGGTAGGGCTTCCTGTCATCGCCACTTCGTGTGTGTCGTGCAGCGGGTATATCGTATTCGCCGGTATGGTCAACGGCATGGGCGTTACGACATTCGCCGCGCATTCGATAGCCGTCACCGCCGAGGAAATATTCTATCTCCCGGGCTACGGCATACGCACCGCGACTTCCGCGCTTATCGGTTCCGCGATCGGCGAAGGCAGCCGCGTAAAGTTCCGCGACACCCGCAGACAGGGCATCCTGCTTACTGCCGCGGTAATGACGGTCAGCGGATTCATTCTCTTCTTCGCGGCCTATCCGCTGATGAGACTCTTCACCGGCAGCGAGCCTGTCGCGTTGCTTGGCGCGGACGTGCTGCGGATGGTGGCCTTCTCCGAACCTTTTTTCGGGCTGATGGTGGCGTGGGAGGGCATTAGCTACGGCACCGGACGCACAAGAAGCGTGTTCATTATTGAAGCGCTGAGCATGTGGGGCGTGAGAATACTTTTTACCTTCCTTGTGATACGCGCCGGAATGGGTCTGACCGCCGTGTGGTGGTGCATGATTGCCGACAATGTGACCAAGGCAGTGATGTTGACAGTCGTAGGACTTCGCCGGAGGGAAACGCATCTTTTTACTGACAATCATCCGATTCAGCCTACAAAAGAGGTGTGTGTATGAAGCATTTTTTGACCGGCGGCAAGACATCCGCCCGATATGACAGCGAAAAGCTTACCCCCGTTATTCGGTGCAGCATATGCACCGGAGAGCAGGTCGCCGGCTTCCGGGACAATTCCACCGGCAAGTTCACCGACGTCATGCTTATCCGTGACAGCCGGGACCTTGACGCCTTCCGCAGGAAGTACGGCATTACGGGCGATATAGAAAAAATCTACTGATCCCCCGGATTTGTTAAAAATAACAGTTGCAAAATCAAAAGCAATGACGTATAATGTATTAAGCAACTGACTTTGATACATGTAAAATATTAAAATGCTCAGAGGGATAAGTAATCCCCGCGCACGGCATTCAGAGAAGGAACGTCATCGGCTGCAAGCGTTCCGTGTACGGCGCAGGGACGAATGCACCCTTCATCATGCAGGTGCGAGGAATTCTACGTTTCAGTATTCGCACACGTTTTGCCGCGTTAAGGCGTTTGAGAGTTATAAACAGGAGTGGAACCGTGGAATTTTTCTCAGCATAATTTCGCCTCCGTTGTGTCGTTTTGCGGCGCAGCGGAGCTTTTTGTTTTTTAATCTTCACTGAAATCAGGCGTTTTTTGCGTTGTATTTTGTGTCCCTGTCCTTGTGATCTTCTTCGCGTGGCACAAAATATCCTCACGGACAATTCTCTGCTTGTATTGTAAGATTAGCATTTTGAAATTATTTTTGATTGAAAGGAAAGTGTAAAGAATGAGCGAATTATTGAAGGCACGCACCGTTATGACGAAAAAACTGAATGTTATGGTGCGTAAGATTGAAGGCATTACAGCATTTGTTCTCGCGGGCAACGACGAATATACCCCGGAGGAAATTTATTTTGTGGTTGCCGCTGCCGACGACTCCGCGCTTGCCAAGGTGCATGCCGATCTCAATTTCCTGATAAGGGAATTCCTGAGACCCACCGACATTCAAAAGAATGAGTCTGAGGGACGTATTATTTTGAATTACGTCTTTGACAACGGAATTAAAGCGCAGGTGATTATCTGCGGTGAAAAGAATCTTCCGTCATTTGAATGGTGGGTGCCGTATCTGGACAAAAACGGTGCGGTGCTTGGATTCTATCCCTCGTCCACCAGAAAAAAATCGGATCCCACATCGGAAAAGCCCGTGTTTGACGACGGATTTTCCGACGATTTTGACGATGATTTCGACGAAGCTCCCGCTTTGGCGGAGCAGCCGTCCAAGCCTGAGCCTGCCGCAAAGCCCGAACCAGAACCTGTGCCCGTACCAATACCCGTTCCGGCTCCGGTTCAGCCGCAGCCGGTTCAGCCGCAGCCGGTTC
>ONWI01000248.1 GCA_900321515.1 uncultured Eubacteriales bacterium
AGATACCAATATCCTCGCAAGTCCAAATTTCATCATAACAAAAAATCTAATTTGTGATTTACTTCACTAAGTTGTGGATAGTGAATTGGAAACCGGAAAAACAGGTAAATTAACCAAAATAATCATCAATATATGGCATCTTAAGCACAAGGCGAAGGAAAACGGTCGCCAGAAAGAGTCTGTCACCCTTATAATGGACATCGTAATGATTCAGGACATATTGAAGCGTAGAGCGAATCTTATCTTTCTTAGAGGCTTCGCTCATTAACACTGAATAAAAAGCGGTAATATTATCCAAATCTCCTGAAATTCGCAGAAGGTCTTTGTTTCTCATGTCATCTAGCAAATCACGGACATACTCCATAAACGTATCTATATCGTTGATGACAAGAGATATGGGAACGTCGAGAGGAGTAACTGCACCTTGCAGGGGAGCAACGCCGCCGTCCGCTTCAATATACTTCATCCCCAGAACCACTTCTTTTTTTGGCTGTTCAGACATACAGATATGCAAAGAGCTGCACCCTATCCGATTCCTGAAAAATTCGGTAATATGTTCGGATTCCGATCTGGAAATGCCTGCCCATTTTTGTGAGAAAATATTCGAGCCGTTGCCGCACAAAATAAGATTGACTTCCGTCTGACTGATATCCGAACCCTGATAGGCTGCATCCCATTGCCAGGAAATCTTTGCAAATTCCGCCGCGTAATTGAGCACGGCAAGCAATTTGAAGAGCACGTTTCTCCTGAAGTTTCTGAGGATACGCTTAGCGGTTCCGCCCGCCATCTCGTTGAACTTTGCCTCAGGAATGAAGGTTTCCGTAATGCAGAGAGCGACGCGTTCAGAAGCCTTGTTAAGACTTACGGGAGGCACGGAGGCAGCATCAAAGCACTTGAAGAAGGGATTGCTGTCCGGATCGGGATCGGTCTTTCTGGCATAGTAGTATTGTGCCGCCTTTGCGACGGTTTCCGAAAGAATTTTTCTGCCTGCGGCATTGTATAGCGAGTCAATGCTCATCGGAACCGGCAGACCTTTGCCGCCGATCTTTGATGCAAAGGAAAACAGGTTTATGCTTCCGCCGCCGATATCCACACCCACATTGAGAGAGTTACCTAACATTACACCGGCGCCGAGTTCTTTGAAACAATAAGTCGCCGCTGCCACGGAGTTATCATACATCGCGTTGACAGGATTCCGCACCTGTATTCCGCTCAGTGCTTGCATTACTCTGTGTTTCGTAAGTAATTTTTCTCGCTCGCCAAAGGAATCAGGAATAGAAATGGAAATAGTAGTCAGTTCAGGGGAAGGATTAAATCCCCTTTCCAGCAGCTTGGCAAAAGCGCTGCTGAAGATGGAGCCGACAATGGCGCAATATCCTTCATTGGCAAGGATGTTGTCGGTCCAGCTTATATTGTCGAAAATGTTGACGCTTGCCAGATCCAGAAGCGCGTCAGATGAAATTCCATTAACGATATACTTGATGGCGGTTTCGCCGCCATTGATGGCGTGTGCTCGATAGAGAGAACTGTTGTAGTGATTTGCCTCTACCGAGCAAACTGCCATGTTTCTCACGATGCCGTTATTGTCACGGTCAGAAAGCAGGTGGAAGATCCTGAACTCCGCATTCTCACCGGTCACCATGGCGACATACTCTTTTATGTCCACATAGGTGTGCATGCCGCCGTATTCCACAAGGCAGACGGAATTGGTTGCGCCGAAATCAAGGAAGATGGATGTTGGAACGTTAAGGTGTGTATAAGTGGGATTGAGAGGCGCAGGAAATTGAATGCAGCCGCAGTATTCACCGTAATAATCAAGGTAAGCAAACTTCGGCAGATAATCAATCGGTTCCACTATAGCGACAGTCGCTTTGTCACACAAGTGAGTAACAGGGAAGGCATTTAGCGGCTGATCAAACGTAACCCCGATACACTCCGGTCCGTTCCACACGATATATCTGCGGAAAATCGAAGGGATGGCGGCACAGGGGTTGACGTTGCAGTCGATGCCCATATTGATGCT
>ONWI01000247.1 GCA_900321515.1 uncultured Eubacteriales bacterium
ACCGCCCCGCAAGGGCTCTGCCCTTGACCTGCCAGGAGGGCCAGCCCCCCTGGACTCCCATTATTGGCGCTGCGCGCTTTCCTTTTTCGTTTTTTCAATCGCCTGAAAAATAATAAGTTTGCGGGAATTTGCATTGCTGATTATATGATATCACATTTTTTTTACGCAGTCAATGTCAAACTTCGTGCCGTCAAATAAATCTGTTCCCAAAAAAAGGATACTTCTGATTTTGAGTGGCATGAAGTCTTATCCAAAGCCGGAATTATTCTATCGGATGGAGTTCATGAATGTCGTATTCGTTGTGATATATCTTCCATGAGGTTTCCCTGTCGCCAGAAAGTTCGGTGAGCGCTCCTGCCTGGAAGGTGGTGGAAAGAGCGCCTGATTGCGTTTTGTATGCCGCGTTGGAGATGATCTGATACTTCTCCTTGCCGGCAGCCTCGGCGAGAAGAGTGGATTCAGCTCCAAATAGCAGAGTGCCTGTGGCTATGTGGTAATCGCTGGATATGATGGCAAGTTTATTCACCTGAGGATAATTCCGTTCAAGTATGTCGATGGAGTAAATTGCGTTCTGGGCTGTGGTGAGCGATTTGTTTTCGATTATCACGCGGTTTGCGGCTATGCCATTGTCTGTGAGCCATTCCGCCATGACTTCCGCCTCGGTTGCCTCTCTGTCTTCAGTGGCTGTGGGACCGCCTGTGCATACGATATAAGCGTTTGGATATTTTTTGGCGCATTCCTTTGCCACCGTCAGACGCCCCAGAAGTTCGTCGCGCATTGTGCCGTCGGGATTCAGTTGGAAGCCGAGCACGACCATACAAAATTCGTTGGTCTCCGGCAGTCCGTCCGGCAGGACGTTGTAATTCAGATCGAGATCGTTGTTGCATTTCTTCCACAGCTCGATTATGCTTTTCCACTTGGGGCCTAATGTTGGATCCTTCTCATCAAGCTCGTCAAGCCTTTGCTCCAGAGTCTTGTCCGCATCGCTGCCGTAGGTGCCATAATAGACGGTGATTTCCTTGATAATGTCTTTCTTGTCGCGCTCCTTTGAGGTCGAAGCCGTTTCTTTCCCGCAGGCGCAGCACATTGCCGCAGTGCAGAGCGCAATTGCTGTGCAGAGAATTTTGAGTAGGGTTTCTTTCATCGTAATTGTTGCCCCTCCTTTTTTTGTGATGTTTTGCCACGCCACACCTTTTTGACGCTGAACTTTTACTATACAGATATTTTATTTCAATGCAGATGACTTGTCAAGCATGTCAAGAAAATGTCAGATAAAAAATCAGATATTTATATTGACATTTTAGTCTTTATGGTATAAAATGTAAATTGTGTGAGGGAAATAGTTTGGATTTAAAATATTTATTTCATTAATCAGCATTTTAAGGGTAATTGGTTATTTCGCAAACGGTCTGTTGGACCGTTCGCAGCCGATTATCTTTTTTTAATTTACAGGAGGAATGCATTAACAATGAATACAGTATCAGTGAGAATACGCAAGGCAGTCGCATTGGCGGCAGCAATAATCTTATTCACGGCAGGCGGTACTCCTGCTTTTGCGGGCGACAGAGAGGGAAGCTCTTCTCCTTCCTGCTTTGGCGAGGGTGTTGAAGGCGGCCAGGGTGAAGGCGGCCAGGGAGAAGGCGGCCAGGGTGAAGGCGGTCAGGGCGAAGGCGGCCAGGGCGAAGGCGGTCAGCAGGATAATTCTGCTTTGGTGCGTCAGTACTCTGAACGCGTCAAAGCCGCGCTCGATGAAATGGAATCGCACGCAAGGGCAATGGTCGATGCGGCAAATTCCGGCGACCGAAAGAAATACGACAAAGAATCCGTGGCGTATGACAATGCCGAAAAACTCGTGTCTGAGGCGATAGATTCCAGCGGCAGCCTGCCTTCTTCTGAAGTAATGCCGATTGTTGACAAGGCGTATAACCGGCTCGATCAGATAGGAAAGATACGCGACAAGGCGGAAACTGCGCTTGCCAACAGTCTTGGCGGAGCGATGGACGAGAACGGTAAGCTCTATAAATTAGCCAAAGTAAAGGCGTCGGTCGTCGAGGTTTACAAGGGTACTGATGCATACAGCACATCAGTTGCCGCGTTAGGACCCAGTTTCAACGATAAAGAAAACCAGATTGTCTATAAGATATCTCTAAAAGTCGGAACCAAGCCTGTGCATCTCATCGGAGGTCTGACCAAGTCGGTTACAATCGGCATTCCGGGAGACAGAATCGGACGTTCGCCTGTAAATGCCTATTATATATGGGATGGCGACGACGGCAACCATGGCGCTCCTGTCGCGGAGAAAAGGGGCTATTTCGATAAATCCACATGGTGTCTTACCGTCAAGGTGAGCAAATCGGAGACTTATTATGTCGTTACCGGCAAGCCGGCATCGAAACTGAGCGTATTCCCGGATGATATCGTCGCGACGAGAGGTAAAAAGGAAAATCTGACCGTGCAGGACCTGCGCGAGATGGTTTCAGTCACACGTCTTGAAGAAGGCAGCGAGAAAAAAGCCATGGCTTTGGAGGCTGTAAAACCTGAGGGCAAGTCTACCGCCGTATTTGAAATAGAGATGCCCGAAGATGTTACCCTCGTGCCCGAAGCGGAGGTTATTGCTGATCTGACATGTCCGGAAGCTGCCGACAAGACTGTTGAAATTTTCAGAATTACAGACGGCATTGCCGTGTGGGTGGCTTCCACCGCTACTGACAATGAGGGCAATATGCAATTTGCCACGTCCTCATTCGGCGTGTTTGTGCTGACGTGGAGAGACGAGGCTCAGGAAGAGACTTTCAGGACAGTGACTCCTACCGATACAGAATCATATGATGATCCCGCCCCCGTATGGCCGTGGGTGGCCGGAACGGCGGCAGCCGTAGTCATTATTATCGGCGGAGAACTTATGATAACCAGCTTTTTCAAGAAAAAGGCGTGATTGACATAAGAGCCTGCTCACGTATCTCTCCACGCGCGGCTTGTTTGCATCTTTTCCGCAATTTCACTACATCTGGCGAAAAAAATGGCGGTGCGTTCCGCACACACTGAGAATCAAAACAGGCTCTAAAAAATCCTCTTGATTTTGTGTGAAGGATAATTTATAATTATATCAAATCCATCATAAATCAAGGAGGATAATTATGCAAGGAAATGTACGTCCCGAAACAATGGAAAGGATTACCACTCCCGAACTTGCCAATGCGTTCATTGAAGAGCAGGTTAAGGAGCTTCGCGCTCAGATCGGCGACAAAAAGGTGCTGCTTGCTCTTTCGGGCGGCGTAGACAGTTCGGTTGTCGCGGCGCTACTCATCAGGGCGGTGGGACAGCAGCTTGTCTGCGTCCATGTCAACCACGGACTTCTCCGCAAGGGTGAGCCGGAACAGGTTATCGAGGTTTTTCGCAACCAGATGAATGCTAATCTCGTATATGTGGACGCTGTAGACCGCTTTCTGGACAAGCTGGCAGGCGTCGCCGAGCCGGAGAAAAAGCGCAAGATAATCGGCGCTGAGTTCATTCGCGTATTTGAGGAGGAGGCACGCAAGCTCGATGGCATAGAATTCCTCGCCCAGGGCACCATTTACCCCGATATTCTGGAGAGCGACGGCGTCAAGGCACATCACAACGTCGGCGGATTGCCGGAGGATCTGAGGTTTGAGCTTGTCGAGCCGGTCAAGCTGCTTTTCAAGGACGAAGTTAGGGTAGTCGGCAAGGCCCTCGGTCTGCCCGACAACATGGTATTCCGTCAGCCTTTCCCCGGTCCCGGACTCGGTGTGCGCTGCCTGGGCGCAATCACCCGCGACCGTCTGGAGGCGGTCAGGGAATCCGACGCCATTCTCCGCGAGGAATTTGCGCTGAACGGGCTCGAAGGCAAGGTCTGGCAGTACTTTACCGTAGTTCCGGATTTCAGGTCGGTCGGCGTTAAGGACGGCAAGCGCACGTTTGCCTATCCCGTTATTATCCGTGCTGTAAATACTACCGACGCTATGACGGCCACTGTCGAGGACGTTCCTTTTGAACTGCTCCAGCATATTACCGGACGTATTACATCCGAGGTGGAGAACGTGAACCGCGTTCTCTATGACCTCACTCCCAAGCCCTCCGCAACAATCGAATGGGAGTAAGACATTATTCTTGAAAAATCAAGACTGAATTTGCAGACCTTGCGGATGATTTGTCCGTGGGGTCTGTTTTTGTAATCG
>ONWI01000245.1 GCA_900321515.1 uncultured Eubacteriales bacterium
CGGCTCCGCCGAGCTTGGGGGCTCTGCCCCACCGCTCCGCAAGGGCTCTGCCCTTGACCTGCCAGGAGGGCCAGCCCCCCTGGACTCCCATTATTGGCGCTGCGCGCTTTCCTTTTTCATTTTAGTGCATGATATAACAGTAGGTATCGAATGCTGTTTTCTCTTTACCGATTATAACCTTCGGGCACCATCTGACGGCGTGACAACATAACTATCCGCACGAATACCGAACCGTGCTTCATATGCCGCGGTAATTTGCGCAATGAATTCTGTCACAGCTTCCGGTCGGACAAGGTTCACAGTGCATCCACCGAATCCACCGCCCGTCATGCGTGCACCGAAGACCCCTTCCGTTTTCCAGGCGGTTTCCGCCAGAAAATCAAGTTCCTCACAGGACACCTCATAATCGTCACGCAGTGAAAGGTGCGAATCCTTCATCAGTTGTCCGAACGTCTCGATATCGCCTTCTCGCAGCGCACGCGCTGCCTGAAGTGTGCGCGAGTTTTCATAAACCGCGTGGTGCGCGCGGCGCCGGCAGATTTCATCGGGAATGGCTTGTCGCCGCTGTTCAAACGCTTCCGGGGTGAGCGAACAGAGCGATGGGATTTTCTCGCCGCTCTCGCAAAGTGCCGCCAGCGCGGATTCACATTCCCTCCGGCGGTCATTGTAAGCAGAAGACGCCAGCGAATGCTTCACTCCGCTGTTGATGATGACAACCGAGACCATTGAACTGTCGATTGGAGCGTATTCGCAGGCAAGCGTATGTGTGTCAAGCATCAGCGCGTGATGCCTGCGCCCCATCGCACTGGCAAACTGATCCATGATACCGCAATTCACACCGATAAAGCGATTCTCGGCAAACTGCCCCATTACCGCGATTTGCTGCGGCGTGACGGGAATAGCAAACAATTCCTTAAGCAATGTACCGGTCAGCACCTCCAGGGCTGCGGAAGAGGACAAGCCCGCCCCGTCGGGAAGATTACCGTCAAAGACCACATCCGCGCCGCACGGAAGCGAATAGCCGAATGCAATAAATGTGCATATCACGCCCTTGGGATAATCCGTCCAGCGCCCGTCGGATTTCCATGAAGTACTGTCCCAGACGATCACACCATCGGATTGGAAATTACGAGAATAAAAGCGCCATGTACCGTCGCATCGCGGTGCTGCTGCTGCTGTAATCCCCAGATGAATCGCGCACGGAAAGACTCTGCCGCCGTTATAATCGGTATGTTCGCCGATGAGATTGATCCGTCCCGGTGCAAAGCAGCACAGCGTTGGGGAATAGCCGAAGATTTCAGAAAATAGCATTGCAACGCCACTTCCGTCCCGCAGAAGATTGTCATTTTGCATTATCATTCCTCCTTGTGTTCGATGTTTTTATGCTTATTATTATAAACGATTGCCACCGGAAAAGCAACATAAAAAATGGTATAACTGAAAAAGGCGGGTTCCGGACAGAAAGCCTAAATAGGCAGAAGAGACGGAGCAAATATGTCTTTTGGCGAAACAGAAACTACTCGAAATATTGGTAAGCCGTTTCTTAACAAAACCGTTGCATTCGGAATAATGTACAAAAAGAACACTTCACCGAATATTTTTTTCTTTATCGAATGTCTTTTAAAGATACATTAAAAGTAAGGTCAACGTATTGATTTTTACTTTGATTCGTGTTATAATTTCGAGAAGTAATATAATAATTATACTGTTCTGAAGGGTCTGCTTTGCGCCTCAAAGCCAAAATCCGCTAATTCCTGACGGATTGACGGAGCGCGCTCCGGCTTTTCGGATTAAAACGGTAACGGAGTGATTTCTGAATAATGTACGAAAAGATTTTCAAACGACTGATTGATATCCTTCTGTCCGCATGCGGATTAATTGTGCTCAGCTGGCTTTATCTGCTGATTGCCCTTGCCATCGTGATTGACGATCCCGGTCCGGTAATGTTCACTCAGAAGCGGGTCGGCAAGGGCAAGACCTACTTTCAACTGCACAAGTTCCGGAGCATGAAGATGTCCACCCCTCACGATATGCCTACACATCTGCTTGAAAATCCTGAACAGTACATAACCCGTGTCGGCAAGTTCCTCCGCAAGTCAAGTCTTGATGAGTTGCCGCAGATTTGGGATATCTTTACGGGAAAGATGACTATCATCGGCCCGCGCCCCGCGCTGTGGAATCAGGACGACCTCGTAGCGGAGCGCGACAGGTACGGTGCAAATGACGTCGCCCCCGGTCTGACCGGCTGGGCACAGATCAACGGCCGCGACGAGCTGGAAATTCCGATAAAGGCAAAACTCGACGGAGATTATGTCAAGGCATTGAAAGCCGGCGGCTTCAAAGCATTAGCCATGGATATCAGATGCTTCTTCGGCACGATTATCAGCGTACTCAGGCATGACGGAGTCGTAGAAGGCGGCACAGGGGAGTTGCAGAGGCATGAGTCAAACTAAAAAAAGAGTGCTGATTACCGGCGCGAATTCATACATAGGCGATTCGTTCAGGCAGTATCTGGAGCAGTATCCGCAATCCTACGATGTCAATATCATCGACACAATAGGCTGGAATCCTGTGCCGGATGATTTCAGGGATTATGATGTGGTTTTTAATGTTGCGGGAATCGCACATATCAGGGAAACAGATGAAAACAGACATCTGTATTACGACGTTAACAGAGATCTGGCGATTAAAATCGCAAAAGCCGCAAAGTCATCAGGCGTAAAACAGCTGATACTTTTATCGAGCATGTCGGTTTACGGGCTGACAGTCGGTCATATCACAAAGAGTACTCTCCCCCGCCCCGTAAATGCATACGGCCAATCAAAGCTGCAGGCTGATACCGAAATTGAGACTCTTGCAGATGACACTTTCAGATTCGTCTGTCTCAGACCTCCTATGGTATACGGAAAAAACTGCAAAGGCAATTATCAGCTTCTGAGAAAATTCGCTCTAAAGTCTCCACTGTTCCCCAAATACGTCAATAAGCGCTCCATGGTATTTATCGGGAATCTCTGCGAATTTGTGAAGGAATGTATCGATCTGGAAAGGAGCGGTATGTTCTTCCCGCAAAACGCGGAATATACGGTTACGAGCGAAATGGTCAGGCTCATTGCGGAGGCTAACGGAAAAAAAATAAGGCTTACCGGGGCTTTCAACCCGGCAATAAAAATCGCTCCGGTGAATGTTGTCAAAAAAGTATTTGGCAGCCTGACTTACGAATTGACAGATACGGTCGGTAAATACGGATTTGCCGACAGCATCCGTATGACCGAGGGGAAACTCTGATATCACCCAAATAGGGAGGCGTATAAATGAATCGTCCGTCATTTTCCAAAAAAGCACTTATCATTGCGTCAATGGCGTCAATGATTGATAATTTCAACAGGTCAAACATTGAGATTCTCCACAATCTCGGCTATGAAATAACCTTAGCCGCGAGCTTCGGTCTTGAGGACAGCAACTCACAGGAAAAGAATAAGCAATTTTATGATGAAATGACCGCCAAGGGGTACAAGATTGTGCCTATTGACTTTTCCCGGTCCATGACAAATATCCGGCAGCAGATAAAATCCTACCGCCAGTTAAAAAAGCTGCTAAAGGATAAATATGACCTAGTGCATTGTCATTCTCCCATATGCTCGGTTCTTACGCGACTGGCTTACAGGCGTTACAGGAAGGAATACAACGGACATATCATCTATACAGCTCACGGCTTTCATTTTTACGACGGCGCGCCTCTGATGAACTGGGTTGTTTTTTACCCGGTGGAAAAGCTGATGAGCCGTTATACCGACGCGCTGATTACCATCAATCGTGAGGATTATCAGCGGGCAAAGAAAAATTTCCACGCAAAACAGACTTTATATGTCCCCGGCGTGGGTGTGGATACCGGAAAATTTTCATCGTGCTGTATCGACGTTAAGGCCAAGAGAGAATCTATCGGTGTACCTGCCGACGCTTTTTTGCTTATGTCAGTAGGTGAACTCAACGACAACAAGAATCAGGCTGTAATCGTAAGAGCGCTGGCTAAGCTCCATAATCCTGCCGTCCATTACGCGGTGGTGGGTATGGGTGACAATCACGACATGCTGCTGCAATTGGCTGGGGAATCGGGAGTCAGCGGTCAGCTTCACCTGCTCGGTTACAGAACCGACGTGCCGGAACTCTACAGGGCTGCCGATGTATGTGTTTTCCCATCAATTCGTGAGGGACTTCCTGTTGCGGTTATTGAGGGAATGGCGGCGGGACTTCCGTTTGTCGCCTCAGAAAACCGCGGAACCGCCGATCTTCTCACCTCCGACAACTCGATCATGTGCAGGTACGATGATGACGCTGCGTTTTGCGACGGAATCAGGGTGTTGATGGAGAACGAAGAACTCCGCAGGTCTATGGGGCAAAATAATCAGGAGCAATCCGGTAAATACGATATCAGCGTCATACGAGGTATGATGACAGATATATATCGGAATATGTAAGTTTATATCTGAAAAATATCCAATAAGGTGGGATTTGATGAACAAAAGATCCGACAGTAATTTTATTCAGGGCTTTTTGCTTTCTTATTTATTCCTGCTGTTGAGCAGCACCGTATCTGTCTGTATTCTCTATGATAAAACAAGGCCCGAGTATTATAACAATTTATGGCTGCTCCCAATGATTTTCGGAGGGTTTGTGTGGGCTTTTACATTAATATTCCGTAAAACATGGAGCAATTTATCCACTGTAGCCGTTATCGGTATTTTCTCCATCCGAAATGTAATTACTCCGTTTATAATGTTTCTGGGCGATTACAAGGGCTACTTCAGATTTCTTTCGGTAGAAAATGTAAACAAAGGCATTTTACTGATGCTTGTGGAATCATTGATTCTGATTGTTTACACATCATTTAAAATAAACAAGGTTAATCATACTCCTTCCCTTTCATCTTTGGACCTGAATACAAATACCACAGAAACAGCATTGTTTTTTATTTCACTTTTAATTTTTGTAGGCGTATGGGTGATAAGACCCGACTTCTTTTCCGGCTTCAAAAATGTTTTCAGCTCTACGGATATTCGTGTGGCAGAAGTTGAAGACAGCGCAAAGGGCATTTTATATACTCTTTTTTCCTTTTTGTTTCCATTAGCCTATCTAAATATATGTCTGTTTTTGATCAAAAAAATCAATTTCGGCATAATAAGCTCAAAGTTGATTAAAACCTTGCTGAATCTTATGGTAATCAGTATTCCGTTGTTTTTCATGAACAACAGCGACGGATTCACCCTCATTTGCGTGACATCGCTGGCACTTATCGTCTATCGCATAGGCGGCATCAATAAAGCGACGTTTTATATTGTAATCGGCGGTACGCTTATGACGGTCTTTCTGTACATCCTTCTTATGGTTGCAAGTATGTCCTTCGGCGCAAAAAATCTCACCACGCTCAATCAGCTTTCCAGGGCATTTCAGGCGTATTTCCCGGGCGTCTGCAACTTTGCGGGATTTTTCAATATGAGAGACTACAATAAGTTGGATACTCTTTTCTATGACGTATATTCGACCATTCCATTCCGCAATACGATTTTCGGTGTGCAGTCTGACAGACGCCTGGTGGTTCTGTATACCGCGCAAAACGCTGCTCCGTCACACATTATTCCCTGTATCTGTCAGCTTTTTGCCTATCTTTCCGTACTTGCTCCTTTTGTCGAATGTCTGTTTATCAAGGGGTGTATCAAAAGCTACGAAAAAACCAAACGGGAAACCAGCATATATAAACTTTTCAATTTTTACATGCTTTTCATCTATTTTGCGCTGACTCCCATCATGTACAACGGCACGATTTTTCTCACCAGATGTATGCAGACCATTTTCCCGATGATGCTGTTAGCGGCGTTTTTCTCCCGTAACCAGAAACAAAAAACAATTGAAGCGTGAGGTGCTTTATGAAATACAGCTTTATCGTTCCGGTTTACAATGTTGCGGAATACCTGGAGGACTGCCTTCAGAGCATTCTGAAGCAAAGCTGCGGGGATTTTGAAGTCATTCTGGTGGACGACGGCTCCACCGATAGCAGTCACGACGTCTGCGACCATTACTGCCGGAAAGACTCCCGCGTGAAATGCGTTCATAAGCAGAACGAGGGACTGACCATTGCCAGACAGACCGGCGTGCAGGCTGCCGAAGGGAAATATCTGATTTTCGTGGACAGCGACGACCGGATCAGTGAGAATCTGCTCGCGGAAGTGGAAGCGGTTCTGCTTCAGCGGGAAGTCGATCTTGTCTGCTTCAGCTATTACCTTTCAACGCCTGACGCCGACACAGCGGTGGCTTTCCCTCTTCCTTCGGGATTTTACGATGCTTCGGATATCAGAGAAAAGGTGTTTCCCGATCTGATTCAGAACCCGCGCGCCGGCTATTTTCCGCCTTCGGTGTGGGGCAAGGTGTTTGTCAGGGAAAAATATGAACGCACCCAGTTGACCAACGCCAAGGTAAGTATCGCGGAGGATGTCGCGTGTACCGTTCCTTACATCTGTTCCTGCGCTTCCATGGCGGTGCTCAATCTGCCTCTGTATTATTACGTCAGGCGCGGGACTTCCCTGACCCATGGAAAAACGATTTTCCCATGGGATGCACCGGAAATTGTTCTGAAGCATATTGAAAAAA
>ONWI01000241.1 GCA_900321515.1 uncultured Eubacteriales bacterium
ATCTGCTCCATTGCGATTCTCCTTTCCTATCGTCTGTCCGTTGATCAGCGTAATGCTTATCTGCTCGTCCGTTATCAGCGTGATTTTGCTCATCAGTTCCGACGCCATCCGGCGGTCAACTACCATATCGTCGCTGTTCAGATACCGTCTAAGCTTATCCGCGTTGGCTCCGCCTTTGCTTGTCGCCTGATACCTTTTGTTCGCACATTCCAGAATCAGACTTCTCGCTCTCTCCGCATCGGTACGGCAGTAATCAATGGCTCTGGCTGCCTCCTGCTGCAATCGATGGATTTCCAGCACTTCGCCCTCGTCGGTTGCCTGTGTCATCACAAGCTCTGTTCCGGACAGCAGTTCCGTTATCATTTCCAGCATTTTATCCTCGGATATTCTGTATAATGTGCCGCAATGTTCATTGGTACACACATATCGCTGCTTGTTCTTTCTTCGGTTATCGTGAAGCCGCCTGACGGCACATCCGCATTTACCGCACACAATGCTGACAACACTCGGTGAGATCACCTTTCCGCGATCATATTCCGTTTGTGTATTGCGGGACAGCTTCATATTCTGTACCTGATCAAATATTTCTCGGTCGATGATGGCAGTATAGACATCATTGCCGATGTATCGGACGTCGGCGATCAGTCTTGCCACTCGGTTTTTGTTCCAGTCACTTTTATGCGGAAGATATTCCACACATTTTTCGGTTAGCAACAAGGCGATTTGTTGAAACGACATTCCCGACAGATAATCAGCGAAGATTTTCTGAATGATTTCCGCCTCGGACGGAACAATCACTATTACGCCGTTTTTCACCTGATAGCCGAACGGTATGAAGCGGTTCTTGACATTTTTCATGTTTCCGCCCTCCTTCCGGACGCCGCCGGCAGATGCTCGTTGAATACCAGTCCGCCACTCAGATGAATCTCAATATCCGTGGAGGATTTTACAACGATTTTTTCGATCATGCCTCGAACTATATCCTCGTCATATTCCGTCTGTTCTTCCTCGAAGTTTCTGATGATTTCCGCCACTTCCTTGATGCGGACAAGATTATTGTCGTTTTCATTCTGCCGAAGCAGCTTCATTCTCTCCCCTCTCAGCCGACAGACCTTATTGGAGAGTTCCTGACTCTGCGCCGCAAAATCCGACGCTTCAAGGATTCCCTGCGTTTGCAGCTTTGACAGCAGATATATCTGCACATTCGCCTCGGCTATCGCCTTGTCAATCTCATAGACCTTGTGCTGTGTGCCGTTGAGCTTGCTTTGCAGTTCTTCCAGTGCTTTGATTGCGGGACTCAGAATGACGTCATAGTTGTCATGCAGAATATTCAGCATACGACGCACCGCCTCGTGTACGTCATCCTCACGGATTACATACGGTGTGCAATTGCTGAATCCGCTAACCGTCCTGCTGCATTTCCAGAACACATTGTTAAGACCTTCTACTCGGCGGAATGGGTGTCCGCACTCACCGCACACCAGCAATCGTGACAGCACATATTTCTGACGTAAATTTTTCTGCCGTCTGATTCTCTGCAGTGACTTCACTGCTTCAAACTTCTCTTTGGAGATGATTGGAGGATGGCTGTTGCTCACATAGTACATGGCTCTTTCACCTTTATTTTTCTTTTTGGTGAACGGGAAATTTTCCGTCGTGTACTTTTTCTGGAGCAGTGCATCGCCGATGTAGCGTTCATTGTTCAGAATATAATCTACCGTACCGTTTTTCCAATTCCGCACAGGATGGTTCTCTTGCAGCCACATAGCGATCCTGATTTTACTGACTCCCGACAGGTACATATCGAAGATCAGTCTGACAATTTCCGCCTCCGGTTCGTTGACAACCAGCGTTCCGTTCACAAGCCTGTAGCCGAACGGTGCGACATTCCCTACAAAATTTCCGCTTCTCATGCGCCTTTGGTAGCTCCATCGCATATTGCCCGATATGCTGATGGACTCATCCTGCGCTTGTGTTCCTGAAAGCGCCAGCAGCATTTCTCCTGACATCTTGGCGGTGTCGATTTTTTCCTTCTCGAACAGAACGCTTATGCCGAGTTCCGACAGCATTCTGACGGTGGACAGACAGTCGATGGTATTTCTGGCGAAACGTGACACCGATTTGGTGATCACACGGTCGATTTTGCCTCTCTGACAATCTCTCAGCATACGATTGAAATCGTCGCGCCTTGTCATGCTCACGCCGCTGACGCCCTCGTCCGCGTAGATATCCACAAGCTCCCATGCGGGATTTTCGCCAATGAGATTGGTGTAGTATTCCACCTGTGCGGCAAAGGAATCCTTCTGATCGTCCGATTCGGTGGACACTCTGCAATAAGTCGCCACGCGAATCTTCCTGACTTCCTCCCGTATTTCGGGAATCAGTATTTTTACGTTTGGCATTCTTTTGACCTCCTTGTTCTGTGATTGCCTTTTGGCAACACCAACATATCACATGAGTTCATATTTATCCAGTGGTTTTCGGCACAATTAAGGATTATAACATAAT
>ONWI01000240.1 GCA_900321515.1 uncultured Eubacteriales bacterium
GCATATATCCCGATCTACACCGGCGCAGAAGGCGAAGAGAACCAGGGTCTCTGCACAGGTACCGAGAACTATATGTGCGTTAACAGCCAGGCTGACGAGAAAGACATCGAGGCTTCTCTCGAATTCCTGAAGTGGGTCTTCACATCCGAGAAAGGTACAGACGTTGTTGCCAACGAGATGGGCTTCCTCTCTCCCTTCAAGAGAAGCAAGACTCCTAACAACTACCTTGTAAAGCTCGCTAACGATGCTCTCGCAAGCGGCAAGACTCCTGTTTCCTGGAACTTCTCCACCATTCCCTCCGAGGATTGGAAGAATGGCGTTGGCGACGCTCTGGCGACTTATGCTAAGAATCCGAGCGATGACACATGGAATGGCGTTAAGGTTGCTTTCGTTGACGGTTGGGCAAGCGAATATGCTAAGCTCGGCTAATTAAGATTTGCCAACGATAAAGACAATTAACATGTGAAATATTCATTATAAGTTACTTGTCCTGATTTAATAGTTTAAACCTTATGGAAGGGTGAACGGCATTTGCTTGCCCGTTCGCCCTTCTTTGTTTAAAGCAAACCGTAACTTCACGTTACACTTTCTCTCCATAAATGAAAGGGGCTCTTTATGGAAAAAATAATGAAAAAAAATCCCGGGTATTTCTGCCTCTTCCTGCTTCCCACCCTTCTTGCCTTTATGATCGGCTTTGTTGTGCCGTTCGGAATGGGCATCTACATGTCATTCTGTAAATTCAACACATTAAAGGACCTTGATTGGGTAGGATTTGAAAATTATTCCAAGATCTTCATGGCAGATGAAGGAGAAATAGTCATCAATTCCTTCTGGTTCACGGCGCTTTTTGCTTTGGTTTCCACAGTTGCAATCAATGTGATCGCATTCATGGTTGCTGTACTGCTCACCAAAAACTTCGGCGGTACCAATATTTTCCGTACAATATTCTTCATGCCTAACCTTCTGGGAGGCGTTCTGTTGGGTACTATCTGGAAGATTCTGCTCAACGGCATTCTGATTTCCTTCAAGGAAACACTGACGACCAGCGGCATAAACGGCTTTATCGGTCTTTTGATCCTCATGATATGGCAGCAGGTCGGCTATATGATGATCATCTATGTCGCGGGATTGCAGGGCGTTTCCGATGACCTCAAGGAAGCTGCCAAGATTGACGGTGCGGACAGCAAACAGATACTCTTCAGGATCACTATTCCGCTTGTCATGCCGTCCATAAGCATGTGCACATTCCTCACACTGACCAACGGCTTCAAGCTGTTTGACCAGAACCTGACTTTGACCAGCGGCGGACTTCAGCACAATTCCGAAATGCTGGCCCTCAATATCTACAACACTTTCTACAGCCGCGTGGGCTGGAAGGGCGTAGGTCAGGCAAAGGCTGTGCTCTTCTTCCTGCTGGTCGGCGCAATAGCCATTGCCCAGCTCAAGATGACCCAGAGCAAGGAGGCGGACTGATATGGCAGACAACAATTTAACCAACATCAAATCGGATGATGAGATTAAGGTCAAGCGCAAGAAAAGCGATATTATCTTTACAGTTGTATTCTCCATTATCAGCATTTTCTGGGTCTATCCGCTCTTGATGGTGCTCATCAATTCATTCAAGACCAAGCTCTCTATCGGCAGCACACCGTTCAATCTGCCTGATGAAACCACCTTTGTGGGTCTTGACAACTATGATCAGGCTGTCAACACAAAAATGGACTTCTTTTCAGCCCTGATCAACAGCCTTATTATCACGATTCTTTCTGTGGCACTGATACTGCTCTGCACTTCTATGTGCGCTTACTTTGTAATCAGGGTCAACGCCTGGTATACAAAGGCATTCTATTATCTCTGTCTTTTCTCCATGATCGTTCCTTTCCAGATGATCATGTTCCCGCTTTCCAAGGTCACTGATATGCTCGGTCTCAACTCGCCTTTCCTCATTCCGATTGTATATCTGGGATTCGGCGCGGGCACGGCGCTCTTTATGTTCACCAACTTCCTGAAATCTGTGCCGCTTGAGATAGAAGAAGCCGCTATGATTGACGGATGCGGTCCGATAAGGACGTTCTTCAGCGTGGTGCTTCCCATCATGAAACCCACCATCATCTCGGTCGGCATTCTGGAAACCATGTGGATCTGGAACGACTACCTCCTGCCCTATCTGGTACTCAATATCAGATACTACAAGACGGTTCCGATCGTTATTCAGTACTTCCAGGGCAGCTTCGGTCAGGTCGAGTGGGGCGCGATAATGGCGAGCATGGTTATCACCATTACGCCTATCGTCATTCTCTACCTCTGCCTCCAGAAGCACATTGTCAAGGGCGTTCTCTCCGGTGCTGTCAAGGGTTAATTCTTTCATGCCCTGTCGGATGGAACCGATTATAAATTACAACAAAAAATCCGCTCCTACATCTGCCTGAAATCGGCGGTGCGGGAGCGAATTTTTTTGTACTATTAATAATTCCCGTATATGAATGGGCTGCCGCCAGTGTAAGCCAGCGCAATGAGCAGTCCGCAGAATACGAAGAAGACAACCAGATTCCAGAATTTGCTCAGGTCGAGCACGGGATATTCTGCCTTGACAAAGCTCGTGTTCAGCTTATCCTGCTTCATTTTTCCGCCGCGTGAGCGCACAATCGCGGTTGTTACTGCGATGAAATACATGGCAAGCGTCACAAACAGCCAGAAGTATGGCTGATTAATGCCTTCCTGGAATGTAAAGAGTCGATTTATGATCAAAGCCGCGGTATGCAGCGAGGGCGCCCGGAAGAATATCCAGCAGAATGTTGTGAATATAAAGGTGGCAATTATTGAGAAGAAATTTGAAATTAAGCTGTGTTTTTTTTCGTTGCTCTTTGTCAGGGTCATCCATGCCTTGTGAACTGCAAGAGCCGAGCCGTGCAGCATTCCCCATATGATGTATGTCCAGTTGGCGCCGTGCCATATGCCTCCGATTACCATTGTAATCAGGAGATTGAGATATGTACGCGCCTTGCCCTTGCGATTGCCGCCAAGAGAAATATAGACGTATTTCATCAGCCATGTGGAGAGTGTGATGTGCCAGCGTTTCCAAAGTTCTGTGACGTTGTGGGCAAGGTATGGAAGGTTGAAGTTGACAGGCAGGTCGTAGCCAAGTATTTTTGCCGCGCCGACAGCCATGTCGGAATACCCGGAAAAGTCAAAGTATATCTGAAAGGAATAGGCTATTACCGCAAGCAGTATGGAAAAGCTGCTGAAGATCATGGGCGTTTCATAGACTTGATCGACAAATACCGAAAGTCTGTCCGCCATAACAAGTTTTTTAAATACACCGAAGACGAATATTTGCATGCCGGGAAGAAAGGTGGACACTCCCACGTTTCGGCGCTTCATGGACTGTTCAAAGAAATCTCCGCCACGTTGTATCGGTCCCGAAGTCAGCTTGGGAAAGAAAGTTATATATGCCGCGACATCTCCGAGACCGCGCGCTTGCGTCTCTCCGCGGTGAACATCAACAATATAACTTATTGCGCTGAACGTGTAAAATGATATCCCAATCGGGATAATTATATTCAATGCCGGACTTGAATGTCCGGTTAACTCCGCGGCAGATTTTATAACAAAGCCCGTGTATTTGAATAATCCGAGCGACACAAGCGAGCCGATTATTCCGATATACCAGAATTTTGAGCTTTTGGCAAAATACCACGCGATCAGCGTCACGACGATGAGCACGGCAGCGGAGGCAATATTGGCGTATGCGGCGAAAATCAGTCCCGCCGCGGTCAGCGTCCAGTTGTTGAGGCTGCGTCTGAGGCTGTCGTCAATCTTCAGCCGGTCGTAGATATACAGCAGTATGAATACTGCCGCGAGCAGACCCATGAGAACAAAGCTAATCATTGACATCAGCCGCCGCCTCCTTTTTTTCTTTTTCCCGGATGAATCTGACAAGTACTTCGGCGGAAGCGCGATGGCCGTAGGAGTTCAGATGTCCGGCACCCAGTTTGCCTGTGCAGAATCCGTGGGCAACGTGGTGATCTCTGTAAAACATCCTGGTAAACTCTTCCGACGCGTCAACAAAGTCAATGTGGTGTTTTTCGGCAGCTCCGGCGAATGCTTCGTAAGCCTCGCCGCGTTCAAAGAGAATGTGACCCTCACTGTCGAAGGATTCCGTGGGGTGATAAAATACAATCAGCTCCACGCCGGTATCTTTTTCTATGCTGCTGAGGTACTCAAACAGCGTGTCGTATGCCGGCAGATCGGATTCGGAGACATCAGACGGATAGTTTTCCTCGTCGAGAGAGAATGCGCTTCTTTTGCGATCCTCAGGATTTTTGAAAAGATCGAAGAAGCCCACCTTGCGCTGATGATCAATGATGCGAAGTCCCGGTACGTCGTTTACAAACTTCATTATCGGATTCAGATGGCTTGTCGCAAAGTCTACCTTATGCTCCATCACCTCATTCACGTCATTCTGTGTGACATTTACAAAATACGCTTCCAGAATAACATATTTCACCGAATCCCTGTAAAGCTCGATGTTGCGTGGGAGATACTGGCAGATTTTAAAGAAGGTATGTCCGGAAATCCCCATGTTGTAGACGGTATGTTCGCCATCAAAGAGATCGCACATCACGGCTGCCATTGCGTCGTTCTGAGGAATATACTGCGCCTCCATATGGGAGGATCCGAGCAGCAGAATGTCCGGGTGTTCAATGACCGTTGGATTATTGTAGCCGTTGCCGTCGTATTTGCCCCAGCCTATGCCTTCTGTTGCCCTGAACCACACGGAACCGGCTGGCCATATGTAATCCGTGTTGCCGTTTGGATTTTCAATGTGTACCGGTATGAACGAATAGGCGCACATCAGCACCGACAGAATAACAATTGCAGTTGCGCCGGCTCCTGCAATTTTGAACGCAGCTATTGTCCATCCGCCCAGTCGCGCGGAGATGAATGGTTTGCTTTGCCGCATGTGGCTTTCTCCTCCTTTGGTGGGATTATCTCATTCCGTAGTTTAGTGTAACATAAACCCGCCGCCAATCAATGGGAAAAATTACAGCTCGTACATTAAATCGTCCGGCAGGTACAATGCTGCCTGCTGATCGGCAACCTCGTCGAGCCTGTCGGAAAAGCGAAGACCTAAGGCGTTGCCGTCCGGGTACAGGTCGCACAGAGGATACAACACGAATGCCCTCCGCAGAATGCCGGGGTGGGGGAGAGTAAGCTCATCGGAGACAATGCTTACTCCTTCATAGACTAACAGGTCAATGTCAACCGTTCGGGGGGATTTATATCCCGGACGCGTTCTTCCCAGTGCCGATTCTATGCCTAAACACGCGCCGAGAAGAGCGTTAGGAGAGAGTGTGGTGCTGATTTCGATGGCGCAGTTGAGATAGTCCGGCTGCGGAGTGTCCACCTCTACTGCTTCGGTTAGATAATATCGCGATACACGCAGCAGGCGGGTTCCGCAGAGATTGGAAATTGCGGCAGCTGCCGCGCGGATATTCCGGCAGGGATCGCCTATATTGCCTCCGAGTCCGAGTATTGCTTTCATATCATATCCTCTCTTCTCCTGATGATGGTTACGGCGGCATATTCAATGTCGCATTTTACTGGGGCGTGCGGCTTTTTTATCTGCAACCTCACTTCCCTTACCTTGTCGAAACGCGCAAGGATGGCGTCACATACAGCCTGCGCCGCACGTTCGATCAGGTTAAATGATTTTTCAGTCATTACCTTGAATGCGCAGTTGCACACATCGTCATAATTTACCGTGTCCTCCACATTGTCGGAAAGACAGGGCAAAAGATAATCTCCGAACAGTTCAATGTCCAGATAGAAATACTGCCCCTTTTGCTTTTCCTCGGGCAGAACGCCGTGATAAGCGTAGATCTTCAGATTTTTTATCGAAATGCAATCCTGCATTTTTTCCGTTCTCTTCCTTTCTGCTAAAAAAATAACTGCTCGTTGAGCCGGGCAGTTATTTTTTTATGATTATAAACAGGATTGATATGCAGAATCAACTGCAAAGATGGCGAAACCGAACATCAGTTAATCCTTTCCGCCGTCATTAAAGCCCCTGAGGATTGTTTTTGATGAAATTCCAGCCGTCGCGGCACATGTCCTCCATATTGAGCTTTGCCTCCCAGCCCAGAAGCTCCTTCGCCTTGGAACAATCGGCGTAGCATTCGGCGATGTCGCCGGGTCTGCGCGGCTTGATTACATATGGGACCGGCATTCCGCTGCCCGCTTCGAATGCCGCCACGGCCTGAAGCACGCTGGTACCCTTGCCCGTGCCCAAGTTCACGGCTTCGGCGCCCTTGTGACAGAGGGCGTATCTGAGGGCGCAGACGTGACCGTCGGCGAGATCCATCACATGAATGTAATCGCGGACTCCTGTGCCGTCTATCGTCGGATAATCGTCTCCGAAAACGCCGAGCTTTTCCAGTCTGCCCACCGCAACGCTGGCAATGTACGGGAAGAGATTATTCGGAATGTCGTTGGGGCTTTCGCCGATCAGTCCCGACGGATGCGCGCCGATGGGATTGAAGTATCTGAGAAGCATGACGCTCCATTCGGGGTCGGATACGCAGATGTCGCGCAGAATGTCCTCAATGAAGAGCTTGGTGGAACCGTAGGGGTTGGTGGTGGAAAGCGGCATGGTTTCAACGAAAGGCGGCACGTTGTTCATGCCGTAGACTGTCGCGGAGGAAGAGAATACTATTGTCTTGCAGCCGTGATTGCGCATGGCGTCAAACAACACAAGGCTTCCGGTAATGTTGTTGTGATAATATTCGATAGGTTTAGCGACCGACTCGCCTACTGCTTTAAGTCCGGCGAAGTGTATAACAGCGTCTATATCATTTTCCTCGAATATTTTATTCATTGCCTCAGCGTCGAGGATATCGGCTTCGTAAAATTTGAAATCCTTACCGGTAATTTTCTTTATGCGGTTGAGGGCTTCGGGCTTTGAGTTGGAAAAATTATCGACGATTACGATGTCATATCCTGCCTCCTGCAGCACGACACATGTGTGAGAGCCGATGAATCCGGCTCCGCCTGTTACAAGAATTGCCATTTTTTCATCATCCTTTTTCATTTGTTTTTGTTGTATAAATAATATTAATGCACAGATTATCAATAAAATAATCCCGCAAATATTCCAAAATGAAGATAATTACGCATTGTCAATTGAACCGGGACCGGCTTTTGCGGATTTCAAACGCGTCAGGAGCCATGCGCAGCAAAGAAAAAGCAGTGCTCCGGCGCTGTCAATGAGCCAGTCGGTTATCTGACCCGCGCGGTCGCTCACGAAGAGCTGGTGAATCTCGTCGGTGATGGCGTAGAGTGATGAGACCGCAAATGCGGCGGGATAGTGCCACGCGGCTTTGCCGGCTCCGCTTCGGAGAGTGCCGAGCCAGAGCAGCGCAAGTATGCCGAATTCCGTCATATGAGCAGCCTTGCGGATCAGGAGGGTCAGTAATTCGGCATTGTCTGGAGTCGGCTCGACCCTGAAAATACCACACAACAGATTCAGCAGAAAGCCGCTCGTATCAGAGGAATCGTCGCCGTTCTGGGCAGAAAAGAGAAATATCACAACCATCCATATCAACGTAAGAACCAAAAAAACGGCAAATCTGCGCTTTTTATCATGTTTCAATAAGCTGTCCTCCATGTCCGTATTTCATTATAAAATATTGTAGCATATATTCCGCGTATTTGCAAGATGCATTTTATCGTGAAAAGATAACAGTTAAATATTTTGTTTGCAGTGAGAAGAATCATGGATTGTTAAAAAACAATGGATATTTTTATCTAAAAATATCATAGGATTATATGTAAAATGCGACTTGTAATTGAGTCGTCGATATATTATAATTTTTTTGTGCCGCAGATGGATTTTTCATAATTAAAAAACCAAAGCGGCAACATTATTTTTTAGGAGGAAGTTCTTTTGGAAAAGCTCTTTCATCTCAAGGAACACAACACCAACATAA
>ONWI01000239.1 GCA_900321515.1 uncultured Eubacteriales bacterium
ATGTCATTGACAAATACAGCCTCTCATACTAATATATAAATTGAATTAAACTATTCAAAGAAGGTAATGCAAAATGAAAATCATTATCCGCAAGACTGCTCTGTTTATTGTCACAATCACCGCGCTCCTTGCGTTGCTCTGCTCATGCGGTTCCGAGCTGGACGGAACATGGAGATCATGTGAGGATGAAGATACCAGAATCAGGATCTCAGGCGAAAATGTCAGAATAACATACGATGAATTTCGCATTGAAGGTACATATGAGATTGATGACGATAATAATATTATATTTCACCTGACCGACAAAAACGGCAACAAATATAAAATATCAGCTACATATTCCACAGATCAGAAGAACAAGACCCTCACACTTGTCAATCCAAAAGGAGACATTGAGGTTTTTGAAAAATAATAGTGCCGGCAATTATTGACCATGAAATCAGAAAAATATTCCGAATTTTAATATTTGTTATCTTTATTGCAATCCGTATTATTTATTTTTAACGAATTTTTCAGGATGACGGCGTATGTATTCAAAAATGTACTGCTGTGCTACTCCTGCATATTGACTTCCTATCAAAGCCGTGCCGCCTGTGAATTCAGTCTCAAGCGCACGGCGAATCCATACGTCTACAGGGAAGCACTCCAGCCGCCCGAAACCGTAAAGCAAAGCGCACTCAGCAACCTTTGGACCAACGCCCTTCAGAGAAAGCAGTATCTTACGAGCCTCGTCTATCGGGGCTTTTTTTATGTATTCAAAATCAATGTCTCCATGCGCGACCCGCCTTGACACTTCAGTGAGATATGAGGCTCGGTAACCGCAGCCAATCTCCTTGAATGTCTCTTCCGAAACGTCAGAAAGCGCCTGCGGGGTAGGAAACGCGTATCCGTCGGCTTTATCACGGGCGGATTCCGCGTTTGCGGCAGGTTCTCCGTAATTCAGACAAAGTCTTGAAATAATTCCTCTAATTCGCGGAATATTGTTGTTCTGTGAGATTACAAATGAACATAGAGCCTCCCAAGGCTCCTGTGCCAGAATATGAACTCCCGCGGCATATTGAGCGCTGTCGGCAAGTCTCGGCTCAATACCGGTTACAATTCTGCTAATTGCTTCATAATCACGGTCCATGTCGAGATAATTTCGCCATACCGATTCGTAATCATCCGCGTCAGCACCATAAATTGTCAGACCGTCGTCGTCCTGTTCTATTTCAACATACCTGCCGAAGGCAGTGCCGCAAAGTCTGCCGTCAAATTTGCTCCATCTGAAGCACTGTCCGCTGGTCAGTGTGTCAGCAGCAGAAAATTGCTTATGTACTGCCGTAATGTGATAATTACAATTATGAACTGCCAATCCTCTATTTTCCCTGCTTTCTTAAAATAATATCAATATATTATATCACACATACTCAGCCTGTTCAACATTATTAATCAATTGCACACAAATAATTAATTGCTCTTTTCCGATAAGTATGATATAATAATAGGTAAATAACTGTATACAATTATCATTCTGCTTATAGCCTTCACATTGCTATTCCAAGCACAAGCATTTCCCTCAGCCTGTTGTAAAGGAAATGAAAGCTGCTAAGCGGAAGGGGACTTGCTCCGCTTCCGATCTCGACAGTAAACGCGGGAGCGTTAAACCTCTCCATAAACCAATCCTTAAGACCTGCGGAGCTTGCTGATTTCTCCGGCTCGCCAAGGGAATATCCTGATGACATGGCAAGAATCTTTGCCATGATGTGCGCCTTTGAAGGGGTATAATTGCGGTAACTCCAATATATTTCTTCTCCCGCCGAATGAAAGGCAATCAGGTGCCGGAATGCCTCTTTTTCACAAAGTCGGGTAACCGCTCTGGTTTCCGGTTCACTGACAGGATATTCACCCGCCCAGCCGTAAGGCGAAGGACCGTTTATTCCTCTTTCCATGGCTATAGCCCTCACATCGTCCCATCCGGCATTGAAATTGCGGTTGATATCCGCACCTCGCGCGTTTGCCTTCCACCTGCTGCAATAATCCCTGCTTTCGCGGCACTTCATCATAAGATCATCGCTGAGACACCCTTCCAATCCCGGAATATCGCTCCCGTTGACAGATATTTCAACCCCGTCCGGATTGACTACCGGGACTATTGTCAGACCTCCGGATTCGAGAAGTCTGCATATGTCCATATCGCATATTCTATCGCCTTTTGAGAAGGCATTCAGCAGTTCCTCCGCAAAATACATCAGCAGCAAAGAGGTAATCCATTCCCTTCCGTGTATCCCTCCGCAGTAAAGAACCTTCCTCTGACGGTTTCCTATGTGAAGCGAATGTATACCGCGTCCGAGCAGACTGCTGCCTATTACGGAGATATCAATAAGATCGCTGTATTTTTCAGACAGCATATGCAGCCATGCGCTTACGCGGACGCTGTCAGGCGGCTCTATTCCCACAATTTTTCCTAACATTTCCATTTCCCCTTTTCCGGATGGATTCATGAATAATAATATGACATGCCATGAATTTTAATCACATAACTTCTATTATCTAATAACAGATTATATTATACTTCACAAAGGAGCATACCGCAATGGATAATTCAAACAATAGCAGTTACGATAAGCTGAAGGAAAAAACTCTCTCCAGAACCTATCACTTCAAAGGAAGGATAATCAATCTGCGTGTGGACGATGTGGAGCTTTCCGACGGAAGCACCTCAATCAGGGAAATAATCGAACATCCCGGAGGCGTCTGCGTCGCCGCCGTTACACCCGACGGCAAGCTCCCGTTTGTCAGACAATTCAGATACCCATATATGGAAATAGTCACGGAATTGCCCGCAGGCAAGCTGGAAAAGGGTGAGGATCCTTTAGAAGCAATTAAGCGTGAACTTGCCGAAGAGGTTGGCGCACACGGCACTAACTGGAGATTCATGGGCAATCTCTATCCATCTCCCGGCTACTGCGGAGAGATAATCAGGCTCTTTGCCTGCGATATCGACGTATCCGGCGAAAGTCACCCTGACGAAGGAGAATTCCTGGAGGTGGAATACATCCCGCTGGAAAAGGCAGTGGAAATGGTGCTCGCAGGAGAACTGCCGGATGCAAAAACCCAGACTCTTGTCCTTAAGCTGATGGCGGAAAAGTCCGGAAAATAACCTGATAACGGCATTTTAACCAATTTTATTATTAAATCCTTTATTTTGTAACTATAAACATATTGCATTATTTTAAGTTTTACGGTAGAATAATATGAATTTCTTTTTTTTACATATTATCAAACCGATGTTATCAAAAAAGGTGACGGTGAAAAAGTATTGAACTACGGCGGCAATAGAAATTACGGCTCTTCACAAAACAGAAATTCACGTTCATCAGGAGGCTATTCCGGAAACGGATATCCAAAAAGAAATAACACACGCTCTTCGGGCAATTATTCCCGCAGTTCCTACTCTGACAGCAACTATACGGAAAGCAGAAGCCCCCGCCCCTCGGATAATTATTCCGCAAGCGGATATCCAAATAGAAACAACACCCGATCTCCGGGCAGTCGCTCGCGCGGTTCCTACTCTAACGGCAATTACACGGAAAGCAGAAGCCCCCGCCCTTCGGATAATTATTCCGCAAGCGGATATCCAAATAGAAACAATACCCGATCTTCGGGCAGTCGCTCACGCGGTTCCTACTCCAACGGCAATTACACGGAAAGCAGAAGTGCCCGCCCTTCGGATAATTATTCCGCAAGCGGATATCCAAAAAGAAACAACACCCGATCTTCGGGCAGTCGCTCACGCGGTTCCTACTCCAACGACAATTACACGGAAAGCAGAAGTCCCCGTTCCTCCGGCAGCTACTCAAGGAACGGATATTCACATAATGGCAGAACATCGTCGGCAAAATCCTACCGCAAGACGAAAAATAGTGATAATATGCCGATTTCGGTATTTATCGGCATAGGTATAACAGCAATCGCCGTTATTGCGCTTATCATTTCGGTTTCCGCAAACAGCGGCAAATCTAAAAACCGTCAGTCATCATATGACGACAGCATAGTATCCCAATCCGACGCAAGCGGCACTACTGTCATCGAAGTGCCGGAGGATGAAAACGAGTCTGACGAATCTGCGTCTTCCAGACTGATGACACAGAGCTTTGTCGGCACATGGTATAAAACCGATGTTCCCCAATCTCAGAAGGCTGAATTCATTGTCACCATGCAGTATGAGGACAGTTTTGAATTCCGCCTTGAAATCTGGAACGAAGACAAAAGCGTAGCAATAAATGAAACTGCGTTCTATATAGATGAAACGCACGCCCAATATTCGCCCAAGCAAAACAGCAACATCATTTTTGAACGCGGCACAGATTATATCAACATCACCCACAACGGAAGTAATTCTTCAATCGGCATAGGAAAAAAATATAATATAGACGGAAAATTCACTCTGATGAAGCCAGATTATGCTTCAGAAGCCACCGCAACATCCACCCAAACATCAAATTCAACATACGACTATAATATCTACAAGTCCGACGCGACAGTATCCGCGCTGTCAGGCACACTGTCTTCGGATGATTATGCCCTATATAAGGATATGATGAAAAACGGTCTTAAATCGCCGATTGATTATGAGCGCACCACTGATAAAAACGGTCATCTTGTCAATGTTGATTCACAATTGAATGCCGTCAAATATTACGCTCACTCAAACAGCAATGGCTACGACATGATATTGATTTGTTCTGACAACGCGAATTTTTACCTGTTGTTTTACAACAACGAAGAAATTATTTACTACACGAACGACAAAAAATTCTCATCAAAAATGCCGGAATCGTTCCAGGCGGTTGCAAAAGCAAAGGATATAAAGCCAACATTCAGATAGTATCCGATTCCGGAAAGGAGGCAGACGCCATGAGTACCTTCAATCTTTTGATCATACTGCTGTTTATACTGCTTTTCGGTGCAAGACTTTTCATGTATTGCGTCAACATTGATATGCCGCTGGTCTCGGAAATCATCACACTTGTTATGATGCTGATGCTGTTGTCTGAATTTATTATTGCGGTCTTTGAATTTCCCGCGGTAATAATTGACGGAATATTATATATATGTATGGGCAACAAAGCTATTGCCATAGGCTGCGGTGTGGTCATATTTATCGTATTTGTCTTTATCTTTATAATAATATACCCTAAAATAAACTGGAAAAAAATACTCTCATTTTCACCATTGAAATATGCAATAATCGGATTGCTTCTGATATTCTTAACTATTTACACTGAACTTTTCAACGGAAGCTATTCCTTTAAGGATCTGGATGAATACAACGAATTCAAGCAGGAATTTTCTCAGTATGACAACCATTTCTGGCCAACCAAGTTCATTCGTGACACCGAAGACAACGGCAGGGAATTTCTCAACAAAACCTCGGTGTACCCGTGGGACGTTTCACTTTCCGACGGCAGGCAATTTGCTTATAAAGTGATCACATATTTTGACGAAAGTGAGCTTTCCAATAAACCGACTCTGTATTATTACCCATTCACCTACAACACATATGCGGGAATTGATCCGAAACCTCTTGTGAATACCGATACAGTATCGGCAAGTGACATAAAAAAGTGACCAGCTCTGAGATATGGATAAAATGTTCAAGAAAGGATGGTTAGCTTGTTGGATAAAAATAAAATTTCAAGCGAATATAAGGAATTAAAGCTTGTCAATCTGCTTGAATGCAGCAAAAAAAATCGTATAAAATCTATTGCCGAACGATATGGGGTAAAACTCACCGAAAAAAATACAAAGCAGCAGATGATAGAGGCCGCTCTGCCCGCGATTGAAGTTAACTTTGGAATCAAATTGAAGCACTATTCCAAAGACGATCTTTCTCTCGCCATTAAAAGCTTTACAGAAGCCGAAATATCCGAGCAACTTGCCGAAGAAGTAATCAATTCAGCCCCGTTCGCTGACGGTGCAATATACATAATCGGAAAAAAGGACAAGCTGTTCGCAGCCATTCCCCACGAGCTTGCCGGCAAACTGATGATGCAATGCGTAACTCAATGCTTTGATAACAATTCAAGCGAGATCGAACGGTGTGCCAAAGCATGTGCGGCAATTTACGGCTGCTTCACTCCGAAACTTCTTGCAGACGCCGCTAACAGCGCATATTCAACCGGCATAACCGAACATGATGCGGGATGTTATCTTGCGTCCGCTGATAACAGTGAATTTACATTCTCCGACGGTATAGCTGTAAGTTCTTCCTGCGATTCACTTCAAATAATGCCCGAAGCCGCCGGAATGGACTATTATATTCCGACGCGGGGCGAAATAGAATCATACGCCGCTTACGGAACCGACTCACACAATTACTATTATCGCCAGATCGTTAATTTTATTTTTAACTATACCGGCATTACATATGACACTGCCAAAATAATATTACGCAACATATCGGATTTTTGCAGAACTCATGACAGTCTGTCCGTGGTATTTGAAATGCTGGAACATTCCGGTATGAATTTATCGGCGGACAAATACAATTATTTACTCGGCATGATCGGAGAACTCAACAACCACACCCGTAAGCCCGTAATAAAAGGATACACACCCGAAGAGGTTGACGGCTTTAAGCCCGTATCTGTTCCCATTGTTAAAATCGCCAAGGCAAAGCGCAAACCTGTAAGAACAGAACACAAAATAGGCAGAAATGATCCATGTCCATGCGGAAGCGGAAAAAAATACAAAAAATGCTGCGGCAAAAACAAATGATCTCCTTCAAATAATAATAAATTACACCCCGGTATCAATGGTATATCCTTCCATGATTACCGGGGTGTTTATCCGCTATAATTTATTCATCTGCTGTCTCACTGTCAGAAATAACACTCTCAGTATCTGATTCGGTAACATCTGACACCGTGTCTTTATCTGCCTCGCCGGAATGGTTTCCCTCCGGTTCTTCAGATATTTCATCATTAGTTTCGGACGATTCGGCGTGTGTAGTAATTATCATTGTGGATTCACTGCCTGATGAAGAAATATTTGTACTAATAGCCGTCTTCTGTTCGTTTTTGTAATAGCTCTTATTCATAAAGCTGATGCCTATAACCACATCTTCTTTTACAGCGTATTCAATTATCCAGCTTCCGGTAGTATAATTGTGCTCTATTATTGAATTACAGCCATATTGCACAACGTAGTCACAGTCCTCAAACCTGAATGTATGCTCTTTCCCGTTGTAATACTTGTCCAGGAAGCTGCCTATGCTGTAAACTCTGCCGCCAACAAATGTATACAGATTTTCAGCGGCAAGTATCGAATTCAGCTTGTTCTGATCCTCAATAACGTCCGACGCTCTGTAAAGCGTGGTTGCCCCGCCGTTGACACACAGAAATGTATCGGTCAGCTTAGCGAGTGTAGAACCTATTTCTATTCCTCTCACCGGATCGATTCCGAACGAGGCATCAATCCATGTCACAGATGAAATATTGCAGCCTGCGTTTCTGTTTTCTCCGAGCCAATTCCAATCTGTAATTTTGTTCCCGCTTATACTGCCGATCTGCTCATCGTCTGATAACGCCCCGCTGATCGGTTTGACGTCAAGCACTACAATGCCATGCACGGATTCAAGAATAACTCTGACACAGCCGTTATCATTGTATTCGGAACCGTCCCAGCTTATCAATGAAGGCGTAAGCTTATCGACAAAGTCACCGAATGTATTGATATCGTCGGCAATCGAAGATACGTCATTGTAGTTGAATGGCTGCATACCATTTGATACGCTCTCGGAGTGCTCATCATCCGTCTCACTGGCTGCCGTGGTGGGTTGAGATGTCTGTGAAGTGACTGTAGTGGTAATTGTGGTATTTTCATCGCCAAGCGAAGATGTTATTGGAGTGGTGCTCTGGGTATCGTCAGGAAGCGATGTGTCATTGTTGTTTTTGCTGCTTATTTTCTTTTTGTATGCCTTATACGCCTTTTTCATTTCATCCGAATTGTCAAATCCTATTTCGTAAGGCTCTGTAACAGATATTTCAGTAACGGAGGAATTTGACGGATTATTGCCCTTCGCACTGTTGTTTGATGTCAATGATCTGCTGTATTGCAAGCTGCCATGTGATAATACTGCCAGTGCGGTAAGCATTGACAAAGCCAGACATAGTCCGCTTGTCATACATAATGAATATCTGCTTTGTTTACTCAACTGTATAATAAATCTCATAATTCTCCGCCTTCCTTTCCGTAAGAGCCTGCTGACGTATCTCTCCACGCGCGTTTGGCTTGCATCTTTTCCGCCATATTTTGCCAAAATCCTCGTTAATACACAAAGTATTGCCTGCGGTTTTGGCGTCATCTGGCGAAAA
>ONWI01000236.1 GCA_900321515.1 uncultured Eubacteriales bacterium
TCCTTTTCCATGCAGATTCCTGACGAAGTATATGATGAATTGATGAGGGGGATTGCCGCAGATGAATAACAAGCTGCTTTCACTGCTTGGGCTGATGCGAAGAGCGGGGAAGCTATCGCTGGGGTTTGACGCTGCGGCTGACAGTGCGGGATCGGGTATAAGCTGCCTGATTCTCACCACCGCGGATATTTCACCCAAGACCTTAAAGGAGCTGAATTACAAAATCAACAACAAAACCGATGTAATTGCAATCGGCTGCGGCCAGGACGACATTCAGCAGGCGATAGGCAAGGCCGTCAAAATCATCTCAATCAATGATAAAGGATTCGCTCAAAAGGCAAGACTTTTGATGGAAACAGATAACGGGGAGGAATAATATTTGGAAAAAATAAAATATAAAGTGAGCCAGCTGGCAAAGGATATGGGTATGACGGGAAAGGTGCTTGTAGACCTTCTCAAAAAAAGCGGAATTCCGGACAAAAAATACACCACAACAACATCTCTCGAGGGCGATGAGCTTGACATGGCGTATGAGATTATCACCAGGGAGAATTCCGTTGAGAACTTCGAAGAGTTTCTTTCGCAGGCAAAGCGCATGGAGGTTTCGGAGGTAACAGAAGCCGAGATAGAGGAAACCAAGCACGCCAAGACAGAATCCAAGGAAAAAGCGGAGCCGAAGAAAGAGATTCCCAAGCCCGAAGCAAAGAAGCCTATGGAAGAAAAGCCGGCGAAGCCGGCAAAGCCTGTGGCAAAGGAAGCGGCGGAAAAACAGGCCGCCGAAAAGAAACCTGTCAAGGTAAAGGCTGAAAAAGCCGAAAAGTCGGAAAAGACTGAAAAGACTGAAAAGAAACCCGAGCCTTCCAGAGCCGAGGTCAAGGTTGAAGCAAGACCCAAGAAGGAGAGGACCGAAGCAAAGCCGGAAATCAAGCAGGAAGTCAAGCCTGAAATCAGGCAGGAAGTCAAACCTGCTGTAAAACAGGAGCAGAAGAAGGACATTGCTGTGGAACCTGTCAGGGAGCCGGTAAAAGAGACTCCGAAGCCGGAAAAGCCCGCTGTTCAGGTCAAGACGCCGGTATCACCTTCCGTCGGTCAGCGTGCCGCGGTCATCGGACAGATACAGATAAAGCCGCAGGTCAGATCGGATAAGAAAAAGGAAACGAGAGATTCCGGCAGGGACAATCGAGACCGCAGAGGCGCATCCGCGCAGGATAATCAGAAGCGCGAAAAGGTGCAGCCCGCAAAGCAGCCCGCTTCACAGAGCGGAGCCAAGAGCGCAGGCACGCCCGCAAAGATGCAGTCTGCTCCGCCCAAGCCGGTCGCTAAGGTGCCGGTCAAGGCCGCGACCAACAAGCCGATAGATCCCGCATTCCGTCAGCCGCAGAAGCAGAAGAATCCTTCACAGCAGCCCAGAAGGGTAGAACCCCCGACAACCAGAATTGTCGATACCCGCACAACCGATCTCAACGCGGATAAGTACAATACCCGTTATGACGATATGGCTATGGAGAAGGAATTCGGCCGCCGCAATGAGTCCACGGCGAACAAGCAGAAGCTCCATCAGAAATCCCAGGACTACCGCAAGAAGAAGGGCGCCAAAAAAGAGACCGAAGCGGAGCGTATGCGCCGCATAGAGAATGAGCGCAAGAGCAAGCCGATAACGATTACCGTTCCGGACGAAATCACCGTAGGAGAGCTTGCCCTCAGACTGAAGGTCACCGCTTCCGAGGTCATCAAGAAGCTCATGATTATGGGAATGATGGCGACCATCAACGACGTAATAGACTTCGACACGGCGTATCTTGTTGCTGAAGAGTGCCACGCCAAGGTCGAAAAAGAAGTCGTAGTTACCATCGAAGAACGCATTATAGATGACAGCGAGGATACCGAGGATAACCTCGTTCCGAGAAGTCCGGTAGTTGTTGTCATGGGTCACGTCGATCACGGCAAGACGTCGCTTCTTGACGCTATCCGCACCACACATGTTACCGCGACCGAGGCCGGCGGCATCACCCAGCACATCGGCGCGTATCGTGTGTCCATCGGCGACCGTGAGATCACATTCCTCGATACTCCCGGCCATGAGGCATTTACCACCATGAGAGCCAGAGGCGCTCAGGTTACGGATATTGCCATTCTTGTCGTAGCTGCGGACGACGGCATCATGCCCCAGACGGTTGAAGCCATCAACCATGCCAAGGCCGCCAATGTTCAGATAATCGTCGCAATCAATAAGATAGATAAGGTCGGAGCAAATCCCGATCAGATCAAGCAGCAGCTGACGGAATACAATCTCGTACCCGAGGAATGGGGCGGCGATGTTATGTGCATTCCGGTATCCGCAAAGACGCACGAGGGTCTTGACGATCTGCTGGAAAGCGTTATTCTTGTCGCTGATGTCATGGAGCTTAAAGCCAATCCCGACCGTTCCGCAAAGGGTACGGTCATCGAAGCGAGGCTCGATAAGGGCAGAGGTCCGGTTGCCACGGTGCTGGTTCAGAACGGTACACTTCATACCGGAGATATCATAGTGGCAGGCACATCGGTCGGACGTGTCAGGGCAATGCTCAACGACAAGGGCGAAAGAGTGGAATCCGCAGGACCTTCCATTCCTGTTGAGATAACCGGTCTTGACGAGGCTCCCACAGGCGGCGACACATTTGACGCGGTAAGCGACGAACGCCTTGCACGCGAGCTTGTCGAGCAGCGCAAGCAGAAGCAGAAGGACGAGATATTCAGACAGCGCACACAGGTAACGCTCGACAATCTCTTCAGCCAGATGCAGGAGGGCGAGATGAAGGAGCTTAAGATAATCATCAAAGCCGACGTACAAGGCTCTGTTGAGGCTGTCAGACAGTCGCTTGTCAAGCTCTCGAACGAAGAGGTTCGTGTCAATGTAATTCACGGCGCGGTTGGTGCGGTCAGTGAATCCGACGTAATGCTCGCCGACGCTTCACAGGCAATTATTGTAGGCTTCAATGTCCGTCCGGATCCTGTTGCCGAGGAATACGCCAAGCGTCAGGGTGTGGATTTGCGTCTGTACCGCATTATCTACGACTGCATCGAGGAAATTCAGGATGCCATGAAGGGTATGCTCGCCCCCAAGACCCGCGTAGTCGAGCTTGGCAAGGCGGAGATCCGCATGGTCTACAAAATCACCAATGTCGGTATTGTCGCCGGCTGTTATGTGACGCAGGGCAAAATTCAGCGCCACGCTCAGATCAGAGTGGTTCGCGACGGAATTGTGCTTGCCGAGGATAAGATTGCCTCTCTCAAACGCTTTAAGGACGACCAGAAGGAAGTTGCCGAAGGCTATGAGTGCGGTATCACGCTCGAGCGTTACAATGACATCAAGGAAGGCGACATGCTGGAAGCCTTCATCGTGGAAGAATACAGAGATTAAGCCTTTGCGGGAGGATATTACATGTCAGGACACAGAATCGGCCGCATCAATGAGGATATAAAGCGTGAGCTTTCCGCGATTTTCAGGACATTGAAGGATCCCAGAATCAGCAGCATGATTACAGTATTGAGAGTGGATGTGACAAACGATCTTTCGTATGCGACTATCCACGTCAGCACAATCGAGGGCGAGGATAAGACGGCGGAATCGGTCAAGGGACTGAAATCTGCGCAGGGATATATCCGCCGTGAGCTCGGTTCCGCCCTGAAGCTGCGCCATGTGCCTGAGCTTCGTTTTGTGGCAGATAATTCCATAGCCTACAGCGCGGAGATAAACAAAATACTCAAAGGACTGAATATTTCTCACGACGAAGAATCTTCCGGAGAAGAAAAGTCCGATGCGGAAGAATAAATTTATTTGTCAATTGGACTTTTCGGGCTTGTACCGGGAAGTCCAATGTGCTATAATGTATGTACCAAATAACAGGAGAGTGAATTTAAATGGCAACAGTAAAAAAAAGAACCGAAAACGCTTTAAAGCTCTGCGGAGGAGCCGATAAGACTTACAGAAATCAGTTAGTCAAGACCGCAAAATCATTGCTTAAAATGAACAATGTGTTGATTCTCTCGCACAGGGCGCCCGACGGAGATACGCTTGGCTGCGCGTTTGCGCTCTGCCGCGGAATGCGTTCGCTCGGGAAAAATGCTGCCGTAAAGTGCGCGGACGCGATACCCGAAAAATATTCATTCATGAGCGAGGGAATGGAAGAACAGACCTTTGAACCGGCGCATTTTGTCACAGTAGATATTGCCGGCGCGCATCTGCTCGGTTCCATCGCCGATGAATACGAGAAGAAAATCGAGGTCTGCATAGATCATCATTTCAGAAATAGCATTGAAGCGCCCGTCAAATTCGTCGATACCGACGCGGCGGCTACCGCTGAGGTAATCTGGCTGCTGCTCTGCGCCATGGGCGTTGAGATGAATAAGGAAATAGCGTCCTGCCTTTTCGCAGCGATTTCCACCGACACAGGCTGCTTCAAGTACAGCAATGTGAAGCCGCGTACACATCTGATTGCGGTTGAATTGATGAAATATGACGTTGACTGCGCCAAAATCAACTTCAAGCTGCTTGACGAAGTGAGCATGGCGCAGCTCCAACTGAAAAAACAGGCGCTCGATACGCTCGAATACTGCTGTGACAATCAGTGCGCAATAGTTACCGTTACATCTGAGATGATTGAATCCACGGGCGCGTCGCCAGAAGACCTCGACGGCATTTCCAATATTCCGAGAAGCATAGCCGGAGTGGAATGCGGCGTGACAATGAGACAGATTAATGACGGCTGGAAGATTTCTGTGCGTTCAAGCGAGAAGCTCAACGCCTCAGATCTGTGCGGCAAATTCGGAGGCGGCGGTCACAAAGCGGCAGCAGGTTGCAAATTCGGCGAAAACTATGAAGATGCCAAGAAGCAGCTTGTTGAGGCAATAAGCAAAATACTGAAATGATTTATTATATGTAAAGTTATTATGCTTGACAAAAATTATATATGACAAGCAAAAATACTTTGCATTTATTCGGAGTGATTTAATACAATATGGGCTGGCAAAACAGTGCTGTAAACGGAATATTGCTGCTCGACAAGCCGTCGGGATTTACGTCGTTCGATGTTTGCGCGGTGGTCAGGGGAATGCTCCACACCAAGAAAGTGGGGCATTCCGGCACACTTGACCCGATGGCAACAGGCGTGCTGCCGATACTTGTGGGGTCGGCAACGCGTGCGCTGGATCTGATCCCGTCGCACGACAAGACATATGTTGCCGGCTTCCGGCTGGGAATTACAACCGATACGCTCGATATCACAGGGAACATTCTGTCAGAGCGCCACGCGGACGTCGGTGAGGAAGAGCTTCGGGCGGCAATGGATTTGTTCCGTGGAGATATAATGCAGGTACCGCCCATGTATTCCGCGGTTTCCGTCGGAGGCAAGAAGCTTTATGATCTTGCGAGGCAGGGCGTTGAGGTGGAGCGTGAAGCGCGACCGGTTACGGTTCACCGTCTGACGCTCGACAGTTACGACCGAGCCGGCGCGTCCGGAGTGTTGACTGTCTCCTGTTCCAAGGGGACATATATCCGCACGCTTATCGACGACATTGGCAAAGAGCTTGGCTGCGGGGCAGTGCTGACCTCGCTCAGACGCACAGAAGCGTCCGGAATATCTGTAAATAGCTGCATTACACTTGCCGAAGCCCAGGAGTACAAAGATCGGGGACTTTTGGAGAGCAGACTGCTTTCGGTGGACAGGATATTTGACGAATATCCCGCGGTTTATATTTCAGAGAATCAGGCGGTTCGCTTCTCCAACGGCGCAACGCTTGCGCTGGAACGCCTTCAGCCGCCATTTGTGGGAGATGTCCGTCAGTCCGAAAAGCTCAGCTCGGACAAATATCCGCAGGATTCGCTTTACCGCGTTTACTCAAGGGCGGACAAAACGTTTTTGGGACTTGGAGTAAAAAAGACCGACGAGCTCAGAGTAATGAAAAGATTTTGACTTTACAGGTGGTGGAAATCACGCAATGAATATTTACAGTCAAATACCAGAGTTAAAATCCACTGCTGTCGCTCTGGGCTGCTTTGACGGGATTCACCTTGGTCACAAAGCGGTTATCGAAATGCTGAATCTGCCCGGATTCAAAAACTTGAATAAGGCTGTTTTTTCGTTTTCCGACGCTCCTGCCTTTAAGAAGGGCGCCGAAAGCATTGCTTCGTTCGACGATAAGTGCGAAATTCTTTCGGAAATGGGCGTCAGAGAACTGATACTTCCTTCATTTGACTCTGTGAGGGATTATTCTCCGGAGGTCTTTTTCAGTGAGATCCTGATAAACAGGCTCGACGCGCGTCTGCTTGTGTGCGGTGAGAATTACAGGTTTGGCAGGCGGGCAACCGGCGACTGCGGATTGCTGCGTAAGCTTTGCGCGGAGCAGGGGATAGATTGCATAGTGGTTCCGTCGGTAATGTACGGCGGGAAGATGATTTCATCGTCGCGGATAAGGGCGGCGCTTACCTGCGGCGACATCAAGTCCGCTACGGATATGCTTGGACGTCAATTCAGCTATTGTTTTGAGGTAGTCCACGGAAGAAAGCTCGGCAGACTGCTTGGAACACCGACCATAAATCAGTTTTTTCCAAAGAATTATCTGATACCCGCATACGGTGTATACGCTTCCATAACTGACATCGACGGCAGGAAATATCCCTCGGTAACCAATATCGGAATAAAGCCGACAGTAGGTTCAGACGAGCCGCTGAGCGAGACATGGATTATTGGCTATGACGGCGGCGATCTTTACGGAAAATTTATCAGAGTCAGTCTTGTGGGATACATGCGGAAGGAATGCAAGTTTTCCTCGATTGATGCATTGAAGCTTGCGATACATAGCGACGGTGTAAAGTCTGTTAGCTTGACATCCCAATTTCTCAAATAATTCAAATAAGAGGTGAAAAATTGGATATCGAACTTGAAACAAACACAGAATCATGCACCGTGACCGAGGAAATGCTTGAAAAAAACATCGGTTGCGGCGACACGGAAACCTACGCCATAGGAATGATGGTATCGCTCATGGAACGTTCCGCGAAGCAGCTTGCCGACCGCCATATACCCGAAGGATTCACCACAGTAGGCGTCATGCTCAACACAACGCATGTTGCTCCCACTGTTTGCGGCAAGGAGGTTACTGCCACAGCCACGCTACTTGAAAAATCAGAGGGGCAGTTTTATTTTGAGATAACAGCGAGCGATGACCGGGGGGTTATAGGAGAAGCAACTCATCAGCGTGTTGCGGTTCCCTTGGAAAAATTCAACCAGAAAGCCAAACGACGGGGCGGTGTACAATAATTGAGCGAAAAAAAGTGTGTGCTGCTTGATATGGACGGCACATTGTTTGATACGTCCGAGGGCATCAAGATGTGCTACCGCGCGGGTCTTGCGCGCTTCGGCATAACGGTTCGTGATGAAAGTGAACTTGACAGGGTTATCGGGCCGTCGCTTTACGACAGCTTCAATGAATTCTACGGTCTGAAGGGCGACGATCTGAAAGAGGCAGTCAGAATCTACCGTGAGCTTTACCTCACAGAAGGCATATATAAGTTATGCATGTACGATGGCGTCGTTGATATGCTGAAATCCGTAAAGCAGAACGGAAATATCATAGGACTTGCCACCACAAAGCCGCTCGTGATGGCTGCAAGAATTCTTGAATTTTCCGGTCTTGAAGAGTATTTTGATGTGGTCTGCGGAGCAAATCTGGACGGCAGCATGAGCGACAAGTGTGAACTTATCAATAATTGCATGAACCGGTGCGGGTTCGGCGATCACAACCGCGTATATATGGTGGGCGACAGATTTTACGATATCATCGGAGCCAGACAAGCAGGTGTACATCCTATCGGCGTGACATACGGCTTTGGTTGCCGTGAAGAGCTTGAGGAAGCAGGCGCGGAATTCATTGCCGCCACACCGGGAGATGTCGCTCAGCTTTTTATCGGCTGAATTTATATATTGACATATTGCTTTATCAAGTGTAAAATATAATCGTTCGGATCATATTAATTATCAATCTTTTGTCGGATTTGGAGATGGGCATATGCTGCTGGCTGTGGACATAGGAAACACCAATATTACAATCGGCGTTTATGAAGGAGATACACTCGCGTTCACTGCGAGAACAGCAACCGACGCCGCCCGCACAGGAGACCAGTACGCGGTAGAGCTTATGGGAATGTTCGCACTCTATAAGTGTGACGTTTCGGGCATTGACGGAGCGATAGTTTCATCTGTAGCTCCAGCCGTAACCAATGCCATTTGCAGCGCAGTTGCAAAGGTGGTAAACGTAGAGGCGATAATTGTGGGGCCCGGTATCAAGACAGGTCTCAATATCGCAATCAACGATCCCGCGGAGCTTGGCGCTGATCTGCTCTGCGTATCTGTTGCCGCTTTGAACAAATATCCGCTGCCAAACGCGGTCTGCGATCTCGGCACGGCAAGTACAATCACCGTACTCGACAAGGACGGCAAAATGATAGGCGGCATTATCTATCCAGGCATACGCACATCACTGATGGCATTGGTGAACAACGCGGCTCTCCTGCCGCAGATAAGCTATGAGAAGCCCAAACAGGTAGTCGGGCGGAATACAATAGACTGTATGCGTTCCGGTCTGATTCTGGGAGCTGCTTCTTTGCTCGACGGGATGCTGGAAAGGGTGGAGGAAGAGCTTGGAATGCCTGTCACGGCAATAGCGACAGGCGGTTTCTCTGCGGACATCATCTGCAACTGCAAGCGCGATTTTATTCTTGATGAAAATTTAGTGCTTGACGGACTGCGGATTCTCTACGAGAAAAATTCACGGAGCCGCAAATAAAGCGGCTAAGTAACTGTGCAGAAATAATGAATACATTTAGCTCGTCAGAATGTCCAAGGACACTTGATTTTTCAGCAATAAACGACTGATTAAATTCTGCACAAGTTCCTAAGGAATAAAGAAACCCGATATTGCAGGCGGCAACGCCTTCGATATATATTTTATTTGCGCTGTATCTTCAGCCTGTACGTCCTGTGAGCGGTTCTCCCGCGGCAGAGGCGTCATGCTGGGAACGGCAGCAGGAGGTTTTTATTATGAACAAAGGTTCAAAGAAGAATGACATCGTCAAGCTCGTCGGTGTCGCGCTGTTCACGGCTATTGTAGTCGTGCTTCAGTATCTGGGCAGCTTCATCAAGTTCGGCCCGTTTTCCATTTCGCTGGTACTGGTACCTATCGTTATCGGGGCAGCGCTATACGGCAGGACTGCAGGCGCATGGCTCGGTTTCGTATTCAGTGTAGTGGTACTTCTTCAGCCCGATACTGCGCTCTTCTATCAGGCGAATTTCATCGGCACGATAGTGGTTGTGCTGCTCAAGGGAACATTGGCAGGTTTGCTTGCCGGCGTGGTCTACAAGGCAATTGAAAAGAAAAACGTCACTCTCGCCGTAATTGCCGCCGCTTTTGTATGCCCTGTGGTCAATACAGGCATTTTCCTGCTTGGCTCGCTCGTATTCTTTATGGATACAATCAGGACATGGGCGAACGGAACGAATGTGTTTGTCTTTATGATTGTCGGTCTGGTCGGCTTCAATTTCCTTTTTGAGCTTGCTGTCAATATTTTCCTCAGTCCTGTCATTGTACGCCTGATTCAGGTGGGGACTAAGGCAAAAATCAAGTCGGTTTAAATTATCGCACAATAAAGCTGACGGCGCAATCCGTGCCACGCGAAGATTCTAAACAGGTTCAAAAAAAAGTGTGTCGGTGATCGAAAAATCATCGGCACACTTTTTTTATAAAATCAGACAAAGACGCTATCTTTTAATGCCCTTAATATTTATCAAGACGTATTCGGAATGATGTTCTGTGCGAAGGTCAAATCCCCATCCGGCGATGCCGGATGTAACGACGGCGTTCAGGTTACCCAGTTTTTTGAAGCCGTATGTCATGTCGTTTGCCTTTAATAGCTCGCTGAATATTCCGAACGGGAATATCTGCCCTCCGTGGGTATGTCCGGACATAACAAGATCGCAGCCCGCACTGTTCAGCGCATCGTAATCGTTCGGCTGATGATCTGCCACGATGATTGCCCTGTTTTTGTCGGCATCGGTGAGGATCTGATTAATGCTCTTCCCGTTCTCCGCTCTGTACATCTTGTCGCTTCGTCCGACGAGAATCATATCGTCGTTCAAAAGAACGCAGCGATCTTCCAATATGGTGATGCCGTTTTCGGTAATGGCATTTACAAGCTGCATATCGACATTATCGCCGGTCACGGTGTCAATTGATCTGTATCTGCTCTTGTCGTGATTGCCGTAGACATAATACACACCGAGCTTTGTATCAATGTTTCCGAGAATGGAAAAAGCCTCGTCAATCCCCTCGGCAGTTGTGCTTTCGTCTACAATATCGCCGCAGAGTACCACAAAGTCGGGGGAGGATGCTTCAATTGAATCCGCCACGTTTTGCAGCTGCTGCGCGTCGATTGACACGCCGTAATGCAGATCGGCTACCAGCGCCACCCTGTAGTCGTGCGAAAGGCTTTTGTTCACCGTGACGTCGTAATCTGTGCGGACAATGTGATACATGTTGTATTTTCCGTAACAGACAATGGCGAAGGTAAGCAGAAACGCAGCCGCGCCGGTTCTGTATGCAATTCTGAGGAATTTCTGAAACCGGCGGTTGAGGTAATTCATATTGGTCTTCTTTGCGATGAACGCGGCAAGATCGATCATCAGCAGAAAGAACGCGATATGCAGTTCGATAATAAACCATTTGACAAAAGCAAAACATACCGGTACAAAGGTCAGTACAAATATTCCCGCGGAGATAAGACGAACATTCCTCTTGGACAGCCCGCTTCCGAAGTATTTTACTGCGCCCAGGATTTTTTTAAAGAAATAAATCTGTTCGCAGATTCCTACAAGCAGGAAAACAATCAACAGGATAATAAAAAAAGTCATAGCATACCTCCGTAAAGAAAAATATAAGAGCAGGTGTTCTTGCAATTAAATCAGTGAATCTTAGCGCCGGGATTTATTCCGTCAACAAATATTACCCTGACGTCTTCTTTGCCGTCAGCGTCCAAGCCGTTGTCGGCTGCGAGAATCATGCCGTTGCTTTCAACGCCGCAGAGCTTGGCGGGCTTGAGATTTGCGACTACAAGGACGCTTCTGCCCTTCAGATCATCTGGCGTGTACCACTGGGAAATGCCGCTTGCTACGGTTCTCGGAGTGCCTGTTCCATCGTCAAGCGTGAGTTTAAGGAGCTTCTTGGAACGTTTGACAGGCTCACATTCAATTACTTTGGCAACTCTGAGATCGACCTTGCCGAAGTCTTCAATGCCGATCTGCGTGGCGATGCCTTCGACCTCAAACTTGGGTTTTGGCGGTTCCTCGGCTGCCTTTTTGCTTGCCGCTGTGATTGCATCGAGCTCGGCGATTTCCTTGTCGATATCGATTCTGGGGAAGAGGGGAGACGCCTTCACCACTGTGACTGTCTCCGGCAGTACACCGAATTCATAGATACTGTCCCACGTAACCTGTTCCTGGGTCAGACTAAGCTGCGCCTGCACCTTCGGCATGGTAGTCGGCATGAAGGGAGTGAGCAGAATGCTGATGATTCTGATGGATTCAAGCAGGTTATACATGACGGTGGAGAGTCTCGGCTTGTTTGCCTCATCCTTTGCGAGAATCCATGGCGTCGTGACGTCAATATACTTGTTGGCTGCCGCGATGACCCGGAAGATTTCAAAGAGCGCCACGGAAAACTGCAGATCGTTCATATTTTTTTCCACAATGGCGGGAAGTTCTCTGACCGCGTTGACAAATTCGTCATCCTGCTCTGGAACCGGTGTGAACTGACGGGTCATGGTGTCGCCGAAATATTTCTGCACCATGGCAACGCTTCTGGAAACCAGGTTGCCGAGGTCGTTTGCGAGGTCGGAATTGATACGCTTGATCATATTCTCGTTGCTGAAATCGCAGTCGCCGCCAAACGGCATCTCGCGCAGAATGTGATATCTGACGGCGTCAACGCCGTAGCGTTCGCCGAGAATGAACGGGTCAACGACGTTGCCGGTGGATTTGCCCATTTTTTTGCCGCCAAAATTAATCCAGCCGTGACCGTAGACCTTCTTGGGCAGCGGGAGATCGAGCGCCATCAGAATCGCGGGCCAGATCAGGGAATGGAACCGCACGATTTCCTTCGCCATGACATGAACGTCAGCCGGCCAGTATTTCTCAAAATCACCGTATTTTTCGTTTTGATATCCGAGCGCGGTGATGTAATTGGAGAGGGCGTCAACCCAGACATACACAACGTGTCCTTCGTCGAAGTCAACCGGAACGCCCCACTTGAAGCTGGTTCTGGATACGCAGAGGTCGTCAAGTCCGGGCTTGATGAAGTTGTTGATCATCTCATTGACGCGCGTTTGAGGCTGAAGGAAATCGGTTTCGGTGAGCAGCTTTTCGAGTCTGTCTGAGAATTCGGATATTTTGAAGAAATAAGCCTCTTCCGAAGCGTCCGTCACATCTCTGCCGCAGTCGGGACACTTGCCGTCTATGAGCTGTGTCTCTGTCCAGAAGCTCTCGCAGGGTTTGCAGTACTTACCCTTGTATTCTCCCTTGTAGATGTAACCTCTGTCATAAAGCTCCCTGAATATCTTCTGGACGGATTCCACATGGTAATCGTCGGTAGTGCGGATAAAACGGTCATATGAAATTCCCATGAATTCCCAGAGCTTTTTGAAATTGGCGACAATGCCGTCAACGTATTCCTTGGGAGTCAGACCGGCTTCCTTTGCCTTGTCCTCGATTTTCTGGCCGTGCTCGTCGGTTCCGGTAAGGAACATTACATCGTATCCCTTGGCTCGCTTATATCTCGCCATGGTGTCACATGCGACGGTAGTATAGCAATGGCCAATGTGAGGATTTCCCGATGGATAATAGATTGGCGTTGTGATGTAGAATTTCTCTTTATCGTGTTTCTGACACATCCATAACATCTTCTTTCTTGAAAAAAATAATCTGCCGAATTAAATTAAGAAATTGCGTGCTTGCCTTTTTGCAAATAAACAAAGAGCGCCCGTTTTTCTCCTTAATCAAAGGACGAGAGCGGGCGCTCCGTGTTACCACCTTTTATTTGTCA
>ONWI01000235.1 GCA_900321515.1 uncultured Eubacteriales bacterium
CGGCGCCTTCATCGACCAGATGGCGACGCTGCTCAACATCTCCCCCACCGAGATGAACGAGGCGGCAAAGACGGCGGAACGCCGTTACACCATCGCCTCGCGGTGCGGCGTTTTTGCCAAGACGGACATCCAGCCGCTGCTCAATCAGGGCGCGCGCACGAGCGACGTTTCCTCCAGCATATTCTACGCGGTGGTCAACCAGACCATCGCGGGACTTGCGCAGGGCAGACCCATCAAGGGCAATGTGGTGTATCTCGGCGGACCTCTGACTTTCTTTTCCGAGCTGCGCGCGGCATTTGACGACACTCTTAAGCTCAAAGGCACATGCCCGGAAAATTCGCTCTATTATGTGGCAATCGGCGCGGCTCTCGGGGCGGATACGGAGATTGACCTCGACAAGGCGATTGAAACCCTCAGCCATCTCAAAGCCGTCGGCAACTACAATTCCATAGACCCGCTCTTTACCAGCCGGGAGGAATACGAGGCGTTTGTCAGGCGGCATTCGAAAAACTCCATCGAGCGCATCGACCCCGACACCTACGAGGGCGAAGCGTATTACGGAGTCGATTCGGGTTCCACCACCATCAAGATGGTAGTCATCACCCCCGACGGCAAAATCCTGCGGGACAAATACAGCTCCAACAAGGGCAACCCCGTGCCGCATGTCAAGGAATTTCTGGAGCACTTCTACTGGAAATACCCCAAGATCAAAATAGTGGGCGCCACCTCCACAGGCTACGGAGAAGAACTCATCAAGAACGCCTTCAGTCTGGATTCGGGCATCGTGGAGACCACCGCCCACCTGACTGCGGCGCGGAAATTCATGCCGGACGTGGAATTTGTCATTGACATAGGCGGGCAGGACATCAAATGCTTCAAAATCGGCAAGAAGGGCGAGGTTGACAGCATCTTCCTCAACGAAGCCTGTTCTTCGGGCTGCGGCTCCTTCCTCCAGACATTTGCGGAGGCGCTGGGCAAGCCCATCGCGGAATTTGCCCGTCTGGGACTTTTTGCCGACAAGCCCGTGGACCTCGGCTCACGCTGCACGGTATTCATGAATTCCTCCGTCAAGCAGGCGCAGAAGGACGGCGCCTCCATAGAGAATATCTCGGCGGGGCTATCCATCAGCGTCGTCAAGAACGCGCTCTACAAGGTCATACGCGCCTCCAGCCCGGACGAACTCGGCAAAAAAATCGTCGTACAGGGCGGCACATTCCTCAACGACGCGGTGCTGAGGGCATTCGAGCAGGAGATGGGCGTACAGGTGGTCCGTCCCGCCATCGCGGGACTCATGGGCGCTTACGGCGCGGCGCTTTACGCCTCTCGCCATTCCACCGGCAGCAGCAAAATTCTCAATGCGGAGCAGCTCGCCAACTTCTTCCATCAGGTCAAGGACGCGCGCTGCGGTCTTTGCAGCAACAACTGCCGCCTGACGGTCAATATATTCGACAACAACCGCAAATTCATCAGCGGAAACCGCTGCGACCGTCCCATCACCCACCGCAAGGCGGACGATTCGCTCAACATATACGACTACAAACTGAAGCTCCTCAGGGAGTATCAGCCAATCGCGGGCGAACGGGGCAAAATCGGCATTCCGATGGGACTGAACATGTTCGAACTGCTGCCCTTCTGGCATACGCTCTTCACAAAGCTGGGCTTCGAGGTGGTCACCTCTCCCCTCTCCGACCGGAAGATGTACCTGCTGGGGCAGGCAACGATTCCGTCGGATACGGTCTGCTTCCCGGCAAAGCTGATGCACGGACATGTGCAGACCCTCATCAACGACGGCGTGCAGACGATTTTTTACCCCTGTCTCTCCTACAACTTCGACGAAAAGAAGGGCGACAACCATTACAACTGCCCCGTTGTGGCGTATTACCCCGAGGTCATACACGCCAATATGCCCGATGTGGAAAAGATCGACTTCATCAACGACTATTTAGGCATTCACCGCCCCAAGGACTTCCCGAAGAAATTCCAGCAGGTGATGTCCAAATATTTCGACATTATCCCGCTCGACGAGGTAAAAGCAGCAGCGGCCGCAGCGTATGAGGAATATGACAGCTATCTCGCCAGGGTGCGCAGCCGCGGCGAGGAGATCATAGAAGAGGCGCGCGCCAGGGGAATGCACATCATCGTTCTTTCGGGACGTCCCTACCACATCGACCCGGAGATCAACCACGGCATTGACAGAATCATATCGGGATGCGGCGCCGCCATTATTTCGGAAGACGTCGTGAGCGACAGGGTGGAAAAATTCCCCGTGAAGGTGCTGAATCAGTGGACCTATCACTCACGCCTCTATTCCGCGGCAAAATATGTGCTGACGCAGCCGGATATGAATCTGGTGCAGCTTGTCTCCTTCGGCTGCGGCATCGACGCCATCACCACCGACGAGGTGCGCTCCATTCTGGAAAGCGGCGGGAAGATATACACCCAGATCAAGATCGACGAGATCACCAATCTCGGAGCCGTCAGGATCAGACTGCGCAGTCTGTTCGCGGCCATCGAGGAATAATCAGAAAGGGTAAGGCTCAATGGCAGAATTAAAATATACCAAGGACGGCAGACTGCTTTTCACCAAGGAAATGCGCCGTGAATACAAGATTCTGGTGCCGAATATGCTCCCTGTGCATTTCAAGCTCTTTGAGAAGGTGCTGCAAAAGGCGGGATATGACATAGAGGTGCTCACCAACAGCAGTCACAGAGTGGTGGAGGAAGGGCTGAAATACGTCCACAACGACACCTGTTATCCCGCCCTTCTGGTCATAGGCCAGATGATCGACGCGCTGGGCAGCGGCAAGTACGACGTGAACAAAACAGCGCTCATGATCACCCAGACCGGCGGCGGATGCCGGGCTTCCAATTACATACACCTCCTGCGCAAGGCGCTGAAATCGGCGGGATATGAGAATGTCCCGGTCATCTCGGTGAATCTGTCGGGTCTTGAGAGCAATCCGGGATTCTCGGTCACGCCGGCGCTCATCATGCAGTTCGTGTCCGGCATCGTGTACGGCGACATGCTCATGCTTCTCAACAATCAGGTCAAGGCGTACGAGCTGAACAAAGGCGAATCCGAGGCGCTGGTCAATAGCTGGGTTCAGCGGCTGCTGGAGCAGTTCTCCCACGGCAAGGGCATGATCGGCGAGGACTTCCGCAACAATCTCAGGCAGATCGCGGATGAATTCGACGCGATACCGGTTCAGAGGGTTCCCAAGGTGAAGGTCGGAATCGTGGGCGAAATCTATGTCAAATATTCCCCGCTCGCCAACAACCGGCTCGAAGAATTCCTCGCCTCCCAGGACTGCGAGGTAATGGTGCCGGGACTGATGGGATTCGCGCTCTTCAAGATGGACAACCGTCTGGACGACATCGTACTTTACGGCGGCAGTTCGGTCAAATACAAATTCGTCTCCTTCCTCAAGAACTTCTGCACCAGAATGGAAACGGCAATGCTCGACGCGCTCCGGGATCACCCGAATTTCACCGTTCCGTCGCCCTACGCGCATCTGCGCACGCTGGTCAACGGAGTCATCGGCTACGGCAGCAAAATGGGCGAAGGCTGGCTGCTCACGGCCGAGATGCTTGAACTCTGCGAGTCGGGCTATGAGAATATCGTCTGCACCCAGCCGTTCGGCTGCCTGCCGAATCACATCAACGGCAAGGGCATGATCGGCAAGATCCGCAAGGTATTCCCCCATTCCAACATAACCCCTATCGACTATGACCCCAGCGCCACCAAGGTCAATCAGGAGAACCGCATCAAGCTGATGCTCGCCGTCGCGAGAGAGAATCTGTACGAACGCGCGGCGGCTGAGAATGCGAATTCAGCCAATTCATAAAACGGAGGCAGCTTCAGGACATGAGCAAAACCATCATTTATTCCGCGCGCCACGGCGAGACAGAATTCAATGTGAAATACTGTCTCTGCGGACGTCTTGACATTCCTCTGACGCAAAAGGGCATACAGCAGGCGCACACACTCGCGGACTCGCTGACTGACAAGGGCATAGAGTTAATCTATTGTTCGAGCCTGTCCCGCGCCGTGGTCACAGCTGAAATCGTCGGGCAGAAACTGGGTATCTCCCCCGTTCCGGACGACAGGCTTCAGGAGACAGACTTCGGCGGCATGGAATGCCGCAAACGCGACGACCCCGAATATCTGCGCCGCAGCCGTTCATTTGCCGAAAGATTCCCCGGAGGCGGCGAGTCAATATTGCAGTCGGCTCACAGGGTGTACGGATTCCTCGACGAGATCACGGAGAAAAACCGCGGCAAAACCATTCTTCTGGTGAGCCACGGCTGGACCAACAAGATGATCGCCTCCTACTTCCGGGACATGACAAACGAGGAATTCTCAAAATTCGTGCTGCCCAACTGCGAATTTGCGCGATACGAGATATAAATTTCAAATATACGGGAGCCTTGAATTTTCGTAAAAGGCTCCCGTTTTTATTATACATTTTTGATGTGTTGCACAAGAACGCACAAAAATAATAAATTTACATTTATATTTCTTGACATAACATGAAAAAAGTAATACAATATTTAGGGTGTAAATGAATTTCCTTTGCAAATATGTGAAAGATTCGTTTATTTTTTCCGCAATTTAACCAAAATCACGGTTTTCGCACCCTTTCCCATCATACAATCCGGGAATAGGCGCGACAGGCGGCGCAATTGAATTCCAAGCCGATTCTGACTGTTTGGGCTTGTTAATTGTTTTTTTTGAATATTTTTTATATATTTCTTAAATGTAATAATTTAAAATTGAATTTGCGCCGACCTAACTAATTTAAGGAGGTTGTGTGTAAAGCAATGGATTGGTTAAAAATTTTATTGCCTTTGGTGTTCGGACTGCTTGCAGGCGGAGCGTCGATGTACTTCTTCGGCTTCAAAAAGGGCTACGCGAACCGCAAGCAGACCGCCGAAGCAGCCATTTCCTCGGCGGAGGAAGAAGCCGAGCGCATTGTGGACGAAGCCAAAAAGGACGCGGAATCCAAGCGCAAGGAAATCGTTCTCGAGGGCAAGGAAGAGCTTCATCGCCTGAGATCGGAAAACGACAAAGAAATCCGCGATCGCCGCAATGAGATCAACAAGCAGGAAAAGCGCGTTCAGCAGCGCGAAGAGCACCTGAACAAGAAAATCGAGCAGGCTGAGAAAAAGCTCGAACAGTACAACGCACGCATGAAGCAGGCGGACGACAAGTTCGAGGAAGCCGAAACCCTGAAGCGCAGCCAGATGGAAATTCTCGAAAAGATTTCCGGATTCACCGCCGAGCAGGCGAAGGAACAGCTCATGAAGAGCCTTGAAGAGGAACTGATTCACGAGAAAGCCATCAAGATCAAGGAGTACGAGCAGCAGACAAGGGACGAAGCCGAAAAGAAGGCTCAGAACATCATATCTCTCGCCATACAGCGCTGCGCGTCGGATTATGTGGCGGAGTCAACCGTGTCGGTTGTCGCCCTGCCCAACGATGAGATGAAGGGCAGAATCATAGGTCGTGAGGGACGCAATATCCGCACGCTTGAAACAGTCACCGGCGTTGATATCATCATCGACGACACGCCCGAAGCCATCACCCTTTCATCCTTCAACCCCATCCGCCGCGAAGTGGCGCGCATCGCCATGGAACGCCTCATTCAGGACGGCAGAATACACCCCGCCCGCATAGAGGAAATGGTCGAAAAGGCAAACAGGGAGATCGAAGCCACCATCAAGGAGGAGGGCGAACACGCCACCCTCGAAGCGAATGTAATGGGGCTTCACCCCGAACTTATCAGGCTGCTGGGCCGTCTGCGCTTCCGCACAAGCTACGGTCAGAACGTGCTCAAGCATTCGCTTGAAGTCTCGCTGATCGCCGGAGCCATGGCATCCGAGCTGGGCATCGACCCCGCGCCGGCACGCCGCGCAGGTCTGCTGCACGACATAGGCAAGGGTCTCGATTACGAGATGGAAGGCAGCCATGTTGACATCGGCGTTGATATGGCGCGCAAATACCGCGAGCCGGACAACATCATTCACGCAATAGCCGCGCACCACGGCGGCGTCGAAGCCACCTCCATCATCGACTGTCTGGTGCAGGCAGCCGACGCGGTTTCAGCGGCGCGTCCCGGCGCCCGCAGGGAGAACGTCGAAAGCTACATCAAGCGTCTGCAGCGCCTGGAGGAAATCGCCAAGGAATTTGAAGGAGTGTCCGAGAGCTTCGCGATTCAGGCAGGCAGAGAGGTTCGCGTGCTGGTCAAGCCCGAAACGGTTTCGGACGACGAAATGCCGTTCCTCGCCCGCGAAATCTGCAAGAAGATCGAGAATGAACTCGATTATCCCGGTCAGATCAAGGTCAACGTCATCCGCGAAAGCAGAGCTTCGGAATACGCGAAATAATCATCAAATGCTCACATCCGCAGGAATATGCCTGATTGCAGGCGGTATTCCTGCGGATTTTGCGTTGACAACGCAAATCAACCGGTATATAATACTATCGGAAGGCTGTCAGATACATTCAGACAAATCAAGAAAGAGAGGCATTCAACAGATGAAAAAACTGCACTCAGGCACCAAAAAGCTCGTCGCGCTGCTTATTGTCACAGCGATGCTAGGAATGTTCGCACCGACCGGATTTTTCACCGGCACAGAGGTATTTGCCGCTGCGCGTGTCACATCAATTTCGGTCAAAACCAAGCCCACCAAGCTCAAATACAAGGTCGGCGACAAACTCGCCACCAAAGGGCTGAAGCTCACGGTCAAATATTCCAACAACACCAAAAGAACCGTGTCGAGCGGCTTCACCTGCACTCCCACCAAGCTCAGCAAAGCCGGCACACAGAAGATCACCGTGAAGTACAAGGGCAAGAAAACCTCCTTCAGCGTTACGGTCGCCAAGGTAGTCAAATCAATCAAGATCAAATCCAAGCCCGCCAAGCTCAAATACAATACCGGTGAAACGCTCAATACAAGCGGCTTGAAACTGACGGTAACCTACACCGACAAAACCACAAAGACCATAACGAGCGGCTTCACCTGCACCCCGACAAAATTCACCAAGACCGGCACTCAGAAGGTCACCGTGAAATACGGGGGCAAGACCGCCTCGTTTGACGTGACGGTGAAGAAGGCCGCCAGTCTGCCCAAGCTGACCAACGCAAATGTGGCGGATGTTCTGGAGCAGCAGCTCACCTGTTTTGCGGGCTGCATGAACGGCTTCGCCGGAAAGCTCGACGAAAACGCCAGTTTTTACGGCGAAGGCGAAGAAGAAGATTTTGCGTTCTACCGTTCCGTCAATTTCAAGAGCAAAAAGGAATTGACCAATCATGTTTTGAATAACCTGCTGCTCGATGAAAAAAATATTCCCGAAATCTACAACATGAGGGAAGTCGACAACGCTCTTTACATCGGTCTTTTGCCGACCGATTTCAGCACATACGCGCTGGGCAGCACGGAGGTAAAAGAATACCTCAACGGTATTTATTACATCACCATAGACGGTTATTCTTTAGATGAATACGACTCGACCATTATTCTGCAGGTATTGCCGAGCGGCGGCAGATATAAGATCAAGCTTCCGGTTTTCGGTCAGTATCACAAAAAAAACATGCCCTCCTTGCATGACTGGACTGACGACGACTGGAAAAAGAACCGACTCATTGCCGGATAGTCATTTGCCAATAATTGTCCGCGGGAATGCGCCTGACGACAGGCCGCGTTCCCGCGTTTTGTGCGCCCGTGGACGGGGCGTTTTGCAGGATAAGACAGATCGTTATTCATTTAACGGTTTTTTCAACCACAAATTTCCTGTATATTTCAGGCATTTTTGTACTACATATTAATTGAAAAGAATATCCCGATATGATATAATAAACACTATTCAATAAATTGTAAAGGAAGGAACCCATGGACACTTCTAAAAGCAATAATAAAAAGGCTGCCGAGGACAAGGAATTACTCCTGCCCAGGAAGCCTTACAGAACACACGGCGGAGTTCATGTCGATCACATGAAGAACACGGCGGAGACAGCATCCGAGGAAATCCCCGCTCCCCAAAAAGTGATAATCTCGATGCAGCAGCACATCGGCGCAGCCTGTGAACCTATCGTCAAAAAGGGCGATAAGGTCACCGTCGGCCAGCTCATCGCCGACAGCACCTCCTTCATGTGCGCACCTATTCATTCCGGCGTGTCCGGTGAAGTCACCAACATCGGCACCATCATCATGCCCAACGGAGCGGAAATAAAGACCGTCGAAATAGAATCAGACGGTCAGCAGACAATCTGTCCCGATATCGAGCCTCCGACGGTCACCAATGCCGACGAGCTTTACGCCGCCGTCAGGAAATCCGGTCTGGTCGGTCTGGGCGGCGCGGGATTCCCCGTGTCGATCAAGCTCAATTTTTCTCCCGACAAGCAGGTGGATACCCTCGTCATCAACGGCGCGGAATGTGAGCCGTACCTCACCGCCGACTACCGCGAGATGATGGAATATCCCGAGGATATCATAGAAGGCACGCGCTTCGTCATGGAAACGCTGGGGCTCAAGCGCGCCATTATCGGCATAGAGGGCAACAAGCCCGCCGCCATCAAGCGGCTCGACGAGATGATCAGGGAGCGTTCGCTCGACGGCAGGATGTGCGTTCTCAAACTCGGCACGTCATACCCGCACGGAGCGGAAAAGGTGCTCATCAAAGCCTGCACCAACCGCGCCGTTCCGGTGGGCAAGATTCCCGCCGACGCAGGCTGCGTTGTGCTGAACATAACCTCCGTCTCCTTCATTGCCAAATACCTCCGCACGGGCATGCCGCTGGTATCAAAGAGAATCACGGTTGACGGCTCGGCTATCAACGAGCCAAAGAACGTCATAGCGCCCATCGGCACCATGATCTCCGACATAGCGGAATTCTGCGGCGGATTCAAGGAGGAGCCGAAAAAGGTCCTGATGGGCGGTCCCATGATGGGCACGGCATTGTACACACTCGATTATCCCATCATCAAGCAGAACAACGGTCTTATTTTCATGGGCAAAAAGGAAGCCGACGACGTGAAGCCCTCCGACTGCATCCGCTGCGGCAGATGCGTGGCGGCGTGTCCCATGCTTCTCACTCCGGTCAACATCCAGCACCTCGTGGAAAAGCGCGACGTGCAGGGACTCAACGACCTCTGCGTCATGAGCTGCATGGAATGCGGCTGCTGCGGATTCTCGTGCCCCGCGCGCCGTCCGCTCGTGCAGTATCTCCGCATGGCAAAGAGCATCGTCAAATCCGGCAGATAATCCCCCTATATTCAACGAAAGGACTGCTTGTATAAATATGGACAATTCTTCACCTAATACACCTACGATGCTTTCGGTATCGTCCTCGCCCCACAGGCACAGCGGTGAAAACACGGCTTACATAATGCAGGATGTGCTGATCGCGCTCATTCCTGCGGCGCTTATGTCGGTGGTATATTTCGGCTGGCGCTCGGCTCTGCTGATCGGACTTTGCACAGGTACCTGCGTGCTGACCGAATACGTCTGCCGCCGCGTGATGAAGCGCAAACAGACCATCAGCGACTTCTCGGCAGCGGTCACCGGCGTGCTGCTGGCATTCAACCTCCCCCCCACTCTGAATCCGATATTTGCCGTGCTCGGCTCGATATTCGCCATTGCCGTGGTCAAGCAGATGTTCGGCGGCATCGGAATGAATTTTGTCAATCCCGCGCTTGCCGCGAGAATCTTCCTGCTCATCAGCTTCCCCTCGCACATGAGCAAGTGGTCGCTCCCCTTCTTCTACCTGAGCGGCAACGCTTCCACTGACGTGGTTTCAACCGCGACTCCCCTATCTCAGATTGCCTCCGGGAAGTCCGCCACATCCATGGTTGACCTCTTCATAGGACTGCACGGCGGCTGTCTCGGCGAGACATGCGCTCTTGCCCTGCTGCTGGGCGGCTTCTACCTGATGCTCCGCCGGGTCATCACCCCGCATATTCCGCTGGCGTTCATCGGAACGGTCGCGGCAGTCGCGCTCATCGCCGGTCAGAATCCGGTCACACATGTGCTTTCCGGCGGCGTAATGCTCGGCGCGATCTTCATGGCGACCGACTACACCACCTGCCCCGTCAACAAGACCGGCAGAGTCATCTACGGCATCGGCTGCGGCATCATCACCATGACCATACGCCTCTTCGGTTCGCTGCCTGAGGGCGTGAGCTACTCTATTGTCCTGATGAATATTCTCACCCCCCACATCGAAGCCCTCACACAGTCAAGTCCCTTTGGTTCGGAGGTAAAACGCAGTGGAAAATAAAAAGCAAAGCGGCTTTGCACTGATTGCGAAGCCAACCCTGATACTCACGGCAATATGCGTTATTGTCACCGCCCTGCTTGCTCTGACAAACATGCTCACAGTGAAAAAAATTGCCGATAATGCCGACCTGAAAGCGGCCGAAAGCCGCAAGAAGGTTCTCGCGGCGCAGGAATACAAGCCGCTCGACAGCGGCGAATCGGTGTATGGAGCGTTCGACGCTGACGGCAACATGATCGGCGTTATCGTCACGACGGTTGCAAGCGGCTACGGCGGCAAAATCGAGGTAATGACCGGCATCAGGTCAAACGGCGAAATCTCCGGCGTGAATATCCTCTCAATGGAGGAAACGCCCGGTCTCGGCGCCAAGGGCAAGGAGGACAGCTTCCTCAGACAATACAAGGGTCACGACAGCTCCGACCTCAAGGTAAGCAAGGACGGCGGCGAGATCAACGCGCTCTCCGGCGCCACCATCACATCGAGAGCCATCACCAGGGCGGTCAACGAGGCAGTTGAAATATCCGGAACATATTTGGAATTGATATCGGGTTCCGATATTCCCGCAGCGACAGGAGGTAATGAATAAGTGGCTAAGAAAACCATCTCAATGCGCAGGGATTCCCACGAGGAATCCGCCGCGGTCATAGAAGAAGCCCAGGCTGTCGAACAGACCGAAGCAGAAGCGATCCTGTCCGAAGCCCAAGCCGAACCGCTTCCGGCTGCCGTCAAAAAGCCTTCCGCGGGCAGCACATTCGCGGGCGCGATGAAGCGGGGCGTTATTCTGGAAAATCCGGTGCTCCGGCTTGTGCTCGGTACCTGCCCCACACTCGCCACCACTACCGCCGCCTCCAATGCCATCGGAATGGGCATTGCCGCGACGCTGGTGCTGATATGTTCCAACACGGTTATCTCGCTGCTCAGGAACATCATCCCGGACAAGGTGAGGATTCCGGCGTACATCACCATCATCGCCAGTTTTGTTTCGATCGTGCAGATGCTTGTGAAGGCGTTTGCTCCCGCTCTGGACGAATCGCTCGGAATATATCTGCCGCTGATCGTCGTCAACTGCATCATACTCGGCAGAGCCGAAATGTACGCCAGCAAGCACGCCCCCGCGCTCTCCGCGCTTGACGGACTTGCGATGGGCGTGGGCTTCACCACTGCCCTGCTCTGCATGGGAACCATCCGCGAGGTACTCGGCGCGGGTTCGCTCTTCGGGGCAAAGCTGCCGATACTCTCGGGGCAGCCGATACTCTTCTTCTCGCTTGCGCCCGGCGGATTTTTCGTATTCGGCATGCTGATCGCCGCCGCCAACAAGCTCAGCAAAAAGAACAACCTGCCCGTGCGCAACGGCTGCGGAGACTGTCCCGCCGCCGCCACATGCAGCTTGTCGGGTAAAGGAGGCTGCAAATAATGAACATGTTTCGCATGATAGTCACCATTATTCTGGCGGGAATACTCACCAACAACTACGTCCTGTCAAAATTCCTGGGAATATGCCCTTTTTTAGGCGTTTCCAAGAAGCTCGACACCGCCATGGGAATGAGCGCGGCGGTCATATTCGTCATGGTGCTCTCCACCGCCGTCACCTACCCGATACAGCGCTTTGTGCTGGAAGCGCTGGGGCTGGAATATCTGCAAACGATAGTCTTCATACTGATCATCGCAGCACTTGTGCAGCTTGTTGAGATTGTGCTGAAAAAATACATTCCCGCTCTTCACGCGTCACTGGGCGTCTATCTCCCGCTTATCACCACCAACTGCGCCGTTCTCGGATGCGCGATTCTCGTGACCGAGGATTACAGCAGTGGCGCCTACGGCTTCGGCGAAGGGTATGTCTATGCCCTCTCCTGCGCGTTTGGTTCGGGCGTGGGATTTCTGGTGGCAATGGCGATATTCGCCGGCGTGCGCAAGCGCATGGAATCCTGCGACATTCCGGAAACGCTCAAGGGACTGCCGATCACGCTGGTTGCCGCTTCTCTGGTGGCAATGTCCTTCCTGGGCTTCGCCGGCGTAGTTCACATGTGATTATAATAAAGGCAGGTTAACGACATGATGAATATATTGATACCGGTGCTTATCGTCGCCGGAATAGGATTGCTCGCGGGACTGGGACTTTCGGCGGCTTCGGTGATCATGGCTGTTCCGGTGGACGAAACCGCCGAGAAGCTCACGGAAGCTCTTCCCGGCGCAAACTGCGGCGCGTGCGGCTTTTCGGGCTGTGCGGGCTACGCCGCCGCCCTCTCCAAGGGCGAGGTGACCGAGACCAACCTCTGCGCCCCCGGCGGCAGTAAGGTCGCCGCCCAGATCGCCGAGATCATGGGCACGGCGCCGGCGGAGGTCATTCCCACCACGGCGGTGGTGTGCTGCATGGGCAACACCGCGAACGCCGCCGTCAAAATGAACTACAAGGGCGTCAGTTCCTGCCGTATGGCGGCGCAGCTGTTCGGCGGCGCCAAGGAGTGCAGTTACGGCTGTCTCGGCCTGGGCGACTGCGTGGACGCCTGCCAGTTTGACGCCATCCACATCTGTGACGGCGTGGCGCGCATC
>ONWI01000234.1 GCA_900321515.1 uncultured Eubacteriales bacterium
ATTCGGGTATGCGGAATTAGCTCATCTGGTAGAGCGCCACCTTGCCAAGGTGGAGGTAGCGAGTTCGAGCCTCGTATTCCGCTCCACTTGCAGGCACCACAATCTTTCATTGTGGTGCTTTCTTTATTTTCAGGGAGGTTTTGCCAATGGTATTCAAGCCGATCGAGACAAAGCGGCTTATCATCAGAAAATTTTGTCCCGCCGACTTCACCGAGCTTTATGAATATCTTTCAGATGACAATGTCGTGCGGTTCGAGCCATATGAGCCTTACACGCTGGAACAGGCAAAGCGTGAAGCGGAGTACCGCTCAAATTCGGACGAATTCTTCGCCGTCACACTGAAGGACGGCGGAATGCTGATAGGCAATCTCTATCTCGGCAAAAGGCAATTCGACACCTTTGAACTGGGATATGTCTTTAACCGTAACTGGCAGATGTACGGCTACGCCACCGAGTCGGCTTCCGCTCTCCTGGATTACGCGTTCGGCACACTCAAGGCACATCGGGTCATTGCAGAATGCAATCCCCTCAACTACCGTTCTCATAAGCTGATGGAACGCCTCGGAATGAGGCGTGAAGCGGAGCTTAAAAAGAACGTGTATTTCAAAAAGGATTCATTCGGCAATCCCATCTGGCAGGACACCCTGCAATACGCTGTCCTGAACGAGGAATGGCGCGGCGGCGAAGGGGGCGGCAAGTGACCGTGAATACAGACGACAGAAAGGATCTCGCCGCCCGGACAGTGACGGAACTCAAAAAAATCTATCCCGACGCGATCTGCTCACTTACATACAACGACCCGATTCAGCTTATCATAGCTGTGCGGCTGTCGGCTCAATGCACCGATGCAAGGGTTAACAAGGTGACTCCCGTGCTTTTTAAAAAATACCCCACGCTCGAAGCCCTTTGCGATGCTTCATCTGAAGATATCGGTGAAATAATCAAGCCCTGCGGTCTGTTCAACACAAAGGCGCGGGACATCAGAAATCTCGCCCTTATGATACGCGACGAATACGGCGGCAAGGTTCCCGACAGCATGGAGCAGCTTCTCAGACTGCCGGGAGTGGGGCGCAAGACTGCCAATCTCATTCTTGGTGACGTCTACGGCATGCCCGCTATTGTCGCCGACACACACTGCATCAGGATTTCAGGCAGAATAGGTCTTACCGACGGCACAAAAGACCCCGTCAAGGTGGAAAAGCAGCTTCGCGAATGTGTCGAACCGACGGAAGGCAACAACCTGTGCCACAGATTCGTGCTGTTCGGCAGAGAGACATGCACCGCGCGTTCGCCAAAGTGCGGAAGCTGTCCGCTGAGAGGATTCTGCAAGAGCGCGGGTCATGAATAATTATCAACAAAAACAACAATAAAAGCCAATTCCAAATGTTTATAAGGCTGATTATATCTCAATCACAAAAAAGGCGTTGAATTTAAGGGGGAAATGTATTATTATGATATCAGGAAGGGTTCATTCCACCGAGTCGTTCGGTTCGGTGGACGGACCGGGCGTGAGATTTGTTATCTTCATGCAGGGCTGCCGGCTGCGCTGCCGCTACTGCCACAATCCCGACACATGGAACGCAAACGGCGGCAAGCTTCGCACTGCGGACGAACTTCTCGAATCTGCCGAACGCTACCGCGGTTATTGGGGCAGCGAGGGCGGCATTACAGTGAGCGGCGGCGAACCGCTGCTTCAGATCGACTTCCTGCTCGATCTCTTCCGCAACGCAAAGCTGCGCGGCATCAATACCTGCATTGACACTGCGGGGCAGCCGTTCACAAGGGAGCAGCATTTTTTCTCTGAATTCAGTGAGCTGTGTCTGCTGACCGACCTGTTCATCGTAGACATCAAGCACATCGACCCTCAGCGGCACATCGCACTCACCGGCAGTTCCAACGACAATATTCTGGATATGCTTCGTTTTCTTTCCGATATCGGCAAGCCTGTCTGGATAAGGCACGTGCTTGTCCCCGGACTTACCGACGACGATGAATATCTGAGAAGGACCGGGGAATTCATCTCCACTCTGCGCAATGTGAAAAGGGTCGAGGTACTTCCCTATCATTCATTCGGCGCGTACAAGTGGGAAAAGCTGGGTATCCCCTATTCCCTTTCAGACACTCAGCCTCCGGATAAAGAGAGAGTCGAAAACGCGAAAAGACTGCTGGGATGACGTTGTGGCATGACGCCGTAATCGGATTTTTGAAGATAACAAAAACTGCACATGATCATTTATTATTTTTTGAAAGGAAAATGAGAGATGGGCAACGCATGGAGAAGCTTTAAAGGCAGAATATGGAAAGAGGACGTTAACGTCAGAGATTTCATTCAGGCTAACTACACTCCCTACGACGGCGACGAGAGCTTTCTCGAAGGTCCCACCGAGGCAACGGACAAGCTCTGGGGCAGACTTCAGGAACTTCAGAAGGAAGAGCGCGCCAGGGGCGGAGTGCTCGAGTGCGAGACCGAGATAGTCTCACGCATGAATGCCTACGGTCCCGGCTACATCGACGAATCGCTCAAGGATCTCGAAAAGATCGTGGGATTGCAGACCGACAAGCCGCTGAAAAGAGCCTTCATGCCCTACGGCGGCATAAAAATGGCAGAACAGGCTGCCGCCACCTATGGCTATACTGTCAATCCCGAGCTCGTCAAAATATTCACCCAGTACCACAAGACGCATAATCAGGCGGTATTTGACGCTTACACCCCCGAAATGAAACGCGCCAGACACAGCCACATTATAACCGGTCTGCCCGACACCTACGGCAGAGGAAGGATAGTCGGCGATTACAGACGCGTCGCACTCTACGGCATTGACTTCCTCATCGCCCGCAAGGAGGACGACCTCGCTCACTGCGGTGGCGGCAACATGATCGACAAATTCATCCGTCTGCGTGAGGAGATTGCCGAACAGCTCCGCGCGCTCAGAGGTATGAAGAAGATGGCGAGAATCTATGGTTTCGACATTTCCCGTCCCGCCGAAAACGCGCAGGAAGCCGTGCAATGGCTCTACTTCGGCTATCTCGCCGCCATCAAGACCCAGAACGGCGCAGCTATGAGCGTTGGCAGAATATCAACATTTCTCGACATATACATCAAACGCGACCTCGAAGAGGGAACCATCACCGAAAAAGAGGCGCAGGAACTTATTGATCATCTGGTCATGAAGTTCCGTATGGTCAAATTTGCCCGCATTCCGTCATACAACGCGCTGTTCTCCGGCGACCCGGTATGGGCTACCCTCGAAATGGCGGGTATAGGCGTGGACGGCAGGCACATGGTCACAAAGAACGACTACCGCTTCCTGCACACTCTGGAAAACATGGGGCCGTCCCCCGAACCAAATCTTACGGTGCTGTATTCCTCCAGACTGCCAGAGAACTTCAAGAAGTACGCCGCCAAGATTTCCATAAACACATCCTCCATTCAGTATGAAAACGACTGCGTGATGCGCCCGGTGTGGGGCGACGATTACAGCATTTGCTGCTGCGTTTCCGCCACACAGACCGGCAAGGAAATGCAGTTCTTCGGCGCAAGGGCAAACCTCGCCAAATGTCTTCTTTATGCCCTAAACGGCGGTGTTGACGCAGGCTCACGCGAGCAGGTCGGACCGCAGTATCTCCCTGTCACAGGCGAAGTGCTGGATTACGACGAAGTAATAGCGAAATTCGACGCTATGATGGACTGGTTGGTGGAACTGTACGTCAACACGTTGAATCTCATTCATTATATGCACGACAAGTATTACTATGAGGCGGCGGAAATGGCGCTTATCGACACTGACGTGCGCCGCACATTCGCCACCGGCATCGCCGGATTCTCGCATGTGGTGGACTCCCTCTGCGCCATCAAGTACGCAAAGGTCAAACCCATCAGGGACGAGGAAGGACTTATCGTGGATTACGAAATCGAGGGCGACTTCCCCAAATACGGCAATGACGACGACCGCGCCGACGAAATCGCCGTATGGCTGCTCAAGACATTCATCAACAAGGTAAGGGGCTGCCACACCTACCGCGATTCCGAACCAACCACATCCATACTCACCATCACATCCAATGTGGTCTACGGCAAGGCGACCGGCGCCACACCCGACGGCAGAAAGGCGTTCACTCCATTTGCGCCCGGAGCAAATCCCGCATACGGCGCGGAAAAGAACGGTCTGCTCGCCTCGCTCAATTCCGTCGCCAAGCTGCCGTATGAATATGCCCTCGACGGCATTTCCAACACTCAGACCATCAGCCCCGACGCACTCGGCCACACCGAGAGCGAACGCATAAACAATCTGTGGCATGTCCTCGACGGATACTTCGACAAGGGCGCCCATCACCTCAATGTCAATGTGTTCGGCATAGACAAGCTCAGGGACTGCATGGAACACCCCGAAAAACCGGAATACGCCAACTTCACGATCCGTGTTTCCGGCTATGCGGTCAAGTTTATCGACCTGACTCCCGAACAGCAGCTCGACGTTATTGCTCGTTCGGCCCACGAGAAAATGTGATAGTTTAACTATCAGCAAGGCTGCGTCCCTCTTATCCTAAGGGGAACTCAGCCTTGCTTTTTTGTCTGTCAATACACGGAAATCAATTTTTAAAAGAAAGCGCGCAGCGCCGGAACTAGCGAGCGTATGCGAGCGTGGGAGTCCAGGGGGGCTGGACCTCCTGGCGGGTCAAGGGCAGAGCCCTTGCGGGGTAGTTTTTCCGCTTGAAAAGCGGAAAAACAGGGGCAGAGCCCATCGCTGCAACGCGCTGCGACGCAAATTA
>ONWI01000233.1 GCA_900321515.1 uncultured Eubacteriales bacterium
AACATTGTCTTCCACCTTGGCTACAACCAGTTTGACTTCGTTGATATTCTCTTTTCCTACAAGCACAAGACCGACTGCCGGATCGGCTTCAGTGATCGTCAGGGTGTTGTTGTAGTTTTCCACGATAAAGTCCTTGTTAGACTCGTAATAAGCGTACAGCTCCGCATAGGGGTAACTTGTAAACACAAACGTCTGACCGGGTTGATACATCGTGCCAACGCCGTATTCAGAAGTATTCCAGCCTTTGAAGGTGTAACCGTCCGCGTTATCCGGACTCATGTCCGCCGGAATCACAATGGAGTGGTTGCCTTCATATTTCCATTCATCCGTCGACTGAATATGAGTGCCTTTAACATTGGTGGTTAACACGTGAGGACCGCCTTCATAATTCAGATACAGTGTTGCTTCCTGATCAAAAGCCACCGCGTCTTCTTTCCATTGGGCGTTGAACCATACATAAACAGTACCTTCGCGCTTGGAAAAATCACCATCCATCAATTCCTTGAGGTCCACATTGGTATAGGTCTTGCCCGCCGCGAATGTTTTTCCGCATTCATAGTTGTACCAGCAGTCAAAGGTGTTTGGCGGATTGACCATTGCAGCCGGGAATGTGACGCTGGGAATGATTCCGTTGTCATTGAACTGGACAGATAATTCGGCATAATCGGAGATACCTATCATTCCGTCACCGAAAGAAAGAACAGCCACATTCTTTTTGACTGTGTTTTTGAAAATAGCGTAAAGATCAACAACCGTACGTGAGTTCAATGGAACATAATCGCCGGGCTGATATCCCGCGCCTGATCCGTCAATTGCTGTGTTCCATTCGACGAATGTATCTCCGGCGAGTGTGGGAATCATGTCGGCAGGTATCTGTAATTTGGCTCCTGCTTTGACAGTGACTTCCTCTGTCTTTACATTATAGGTAACCGGAACTGCCTGATCATCGCTGTCCCTCCACGGGTGATAACGGTTTAGACCGTCCGAATCCCAGCACAAATCATAATTATCGGGATTTGTCTCGGGAATATTGAATGCCAGCCCTGCGTTGACAGTGGTGTCAATGACGGTATTCTCCCAGACTGCTCTCAGCGTCCATCCCTTTGGTTCCCATCTTTGAATAAAAGACTCGGTTCCATACTCATACACTGTATTAGCTTCAAACTTAATATCACTTACCTTGATAGTGAAGGTATTGCCGGGATAATAGATTTTGCCGGTCTGAGCGTCTCTCCAGTAAAGGAAACCGCCGGTTGTATCGGGACATTCATCTACGGTAACAGTTACGTGGTCATCCTGACCGTTAAAATGTATATTGGGACCAGAGCCAGAGTAACCTAAATCATAACAAATCCAAAGTTCATAATCCTGCGTCATGTCGGGAGTATCGGACAAGTTGTTGGCAATCGGTTCGACAATGATGCTTCCTTCTACGACGTTGGCCTCAGGATTGGCTTCTGTGCCCGCGTTTTCGTCAGTGTCCGGAGTCGTGCTTTGGTTTGTGTCACTTTCGCTGACTGCGGGAATGGACGGAACGACCGGGTCGGTCTGATCGGGGTCGGTCTGATCGGGGTCAACCTGATCGGGGTCAACCTGTTCGGGGTCAACCTGCTCCGGGTCATTCTCCGTGGGGTTGGTCAGAACTGTATCGGACGGCGTGACGATATCGTCTCCCTCACCGGCGAACGCAGCCATGATCGGCACCATAATCACCAGCAGCATGGCTGACGCAAGCGCGATGATCATTCTTTTTTGTCGTTTCTGCTTTTTTTTCATTGTTATACCTCCTAAAACACATAATTACAAGCATACGAAACCACAATTGAACTTGTTAACTTATTATAGCACATATTTCCATCATTATCAATTGCACATAATAAACAAATGTGATGATAATATTTCTACATTATGACGAACTATCAGAGTATCATTATCTGATTCGATTTGTTAATAAAAAATATGTGTTTTACGAATACCAAATCAAAAAAAATGAAAAAAATTATGAAAATTTCTATCAGATTTACATAATGTTAATATTTTCCACGCAGCCGGGGCTATAATAATAGTATATATTTCTTATTTTCAAAATTTCAAAATGACAGACATCAGTATCAGGACTTTTTTGTTTATGGAGAAAGAATATGAGCGACAAAAATCAGAATGAAACCAAAGAAAAAGACAATGGCAAGGAAAAGTCTCTCAAATCCGGCAGTATTTCGCTGCTGATCTGTTTTGCGATCGTTGCGAGCGCGGCGGTGGTCGGATTTGTGCAGGCACGCAGGACGGTATATGATTTTAACGTAAAATCATTGGTCACGCAGCACGGCCAATATTCCGCAAACGATGATGATTCTCACGATGCCATTGCGAGCTATGACGGCAGGAAAGCCTTCGAGTTTTCCTCAGGATTTTCGGCTGCCACCTCCGCGGCTCTTCAGAATCCGTCTACCACCACAACAAAGCTGCCTTCGGCCGCCTCCAAAAGCACCGCCGCTTCAACCACTGCCTCAACGACGGCAACCACCACCGCAGCCACAACAAAGAAAACCAATGGCGCGCAGGTGGAAATCACCGTGTCACCGGTGAATGTTCGTTCCGGCGCGGG
>ONWI01000232.1 GCA_900321515.1 uncultured Eubacteriales bacterium
AAAATCCTCTTTATAAGACATTTTTACTACCTCCGACTGAACTTGTTATTCTCAATCATTATAACATCAATAATTCCCTATTGCAAGTATTATTTGTAAAAGAAAAAGCCGGTGAATCGACCCAGCGTCTTTTCACCGACTGATATAAAAAATTTTACTCCGCGTACTCTCCGTTGTAGTTGACCAGCACAGCGCTGACAACGCCGTTTACGGAGATCAGCCTTTCCACAAAATCACTTTCGGCAACCTTCGTATTGACCTCCACGACGGTTTCGATGCCGCCCTTTGAAACCGCCTTGTTCCGGATCTTTCCGCCAGCGGACTTCAGGGCTTTTTCAACGGAAGCCGAAGCGCCGTGCTTGTAGCGCACGATAATGAGGTACATCTTGTCCTTCTTTTTGAGCGCAGCCATCACAAAGCAGAGCGCGGCAATGACCACGACGCAGATCAACGCAAAGACGTATTGATGCGCGCCGACGATAATTCCCATGGAGATCGCCCAGAAGAGGTACATAATGTCCACCGGGTCCTTGATGACCGTGCGGAAACGGATAATCGAAAGCGCGCCCACCATGCCGAGCGACAGCACCACATTGGAACTGATGGTCATGATAATAACGGCGGTTATAACCACCATGAGAAGCAGCGACATATTGAAGCTGCTGCTGTACATGACGCCGCTGAAGGTCCTTTTATAGATGACAAAAATCACAAGGCCTATCGCAATGGCAATGGCAAGCGTGATCACCGCGTCCAGCGGGGAAATGCTGCTCACCTGACTGAGAAATTTGCTTTTGAAAACGTCGCCGAAATTCATTAATAAACATCCTTTCCAAAATAATTTGCCTGCGCAATGCAGCACATCGCGTATTTGGACTGCGAAGACTGCCATCTGCCGAGAGGTTTCAGCAGTTTCTTAATATACTCGGGCAGATAATCGTCATATTTGACCTCGAGTATCATGCAGCCCTCCTCATAAGCAGGCACTGTGACAAGCTCAGGGTCAAAAATATCCTCCGAAGCAAGCCCCGCCCTGAGATTCATGTCAAAGGTCATGCGGACATTTCCCTCATCGCAGATGAATACCTCACGGTCATAATCAACCACCACCTGCGGCGACAGAATCCTGCAGGCATTGTCAATAAATGCCATTCTCAGCGCCCTGCGCCCGCCGTTGTCGGAATTTGAAAATATCATGTCGCTTACAAAGCTGAAATCGCCTTGGACGATGCTGTAGTATTCATCGACACTGATGATGTCGGAAACTTTTGAAATGCAGCTGTCAAACTTGTCCTTGATTTCAAATTTAATAATCCCGTCGCTAAGGTCATATATTCTTATCCGATACTTTCGCCGCCTGTTCCATCCGTCCATCTTCTGATTGTAATCGGAGAGCATGATATCGTCAAGATAGAGGCTTCTGATGAAGTATTTTCCTTCCTTTCCATGCTCATCATGGCGCATGAACACCATCGCGCGGGTTCTGAGTTCATAATAGTCACGGAATGAGATAAAATATTTCAGCTCATGTCTCAGACTGCGGTTTTTGTATTGCAAACATATCACCTTCCTACTCTTGAATGAACTCATCCGGCTAACATTTTATCATATCCTGCAAAAAAGTCAATAAATCGCGCGGCTTTTTTCCTTCTCAATTGTAAACCAAATCTAAATATCTCCGCAGTCGGCGGAACATGATATTGCAAAACGGAAAAAACTGAGATATAATAACTTCATCAGGCTATATGGAAAGGATTGACTCTGTATGAAGGACGGATTTGTCAAAATCGCGGCGGGCGTGCCGGAGATTGCTCTCGGAGACTGCGAAGCCAACGCGGAAAGGATTGTCGCAATGGCGCTCGAAATGAACGCCACAGGCGTTAAGCTCGCTGTTTTCACCGAGCTGGGAATAACCGGCTACACTCTCGAGGATCTCTTTTTGCAGCAGACGCTTCTCAGCGCTGCCGAAAAAGCCCTTGCGCGCGTTGCCGCGGAAACCGCGGAACTTGACATGCTGATTGCCGCGGGCGTTCCGGTGCCTGTCGGCTGTTCGCTCTACAACTGCGCCGCATTCATCAACCGCGGAAGGATTCTTGCGCTCGTGCCAAAGACGCATATTCCCACATACTCCGAATTCTATGAGGGCAGGCGCTTTTCCCCCGCGCCGGAAAAGGGATTTTACATCGGATACGCGGGGCAAAAGGTGTATCTGGGGCAGGGAATGCTCCGCTGCGAGGATATGCCGGAGCTGGTTGTCGGAGCTGAAATCTGCGAAGACGCGTGGGTTCCCTGTCCTCCCTCTGTCGGACTTGCCCAGGCGGGCGCCAATTTGATATTGAATCTCTCCTGCTCCAATGAACTCATCGGCAAGTCGGAATACAGGCGTTCCATAATCAAAGGACTCTCCGGCAGTCTGGTCTGCGCCTACGCCTACTGCTCCGCCGGTGACGGAGAATCCACCACCGATCTGGTATTCTCCGGTCACTGCATGATAGTCGAGAACGCCTCCATGCTTGCCCAGCAGCGCTGGAACACAGGCAGCTTCATCACGGCTGACATTGACGTTCAGCGCATAAACGCCGACCGCCGCAGAATGACAACATTCACGGCTGTTCCGTCGGACAGATATCAGATCATCGCGGAATTCGGTCTGAAGGTCACGGAAACCAGGCTGGAACGCCGCTTCTCCCCCACTCCCTTCGTGCCGTCGGGCAAGGCAGACATCGAAGAACGCTGCAAAGAGATCATACACATCCAGAGTTCCGGACTACAGCGCAGACTCAGGGGCGCGCACGCCGACCACGCGGTCATCGGACTTTCCGGCGGACTGGATTCAACTCTCGCCTATCTTATCACGGTGGACGCCTTCAAAGCCCTCGGCAAGCCGCTTGAAGACGTCGTAGCCATCACAATGCCCTGCTTCGGCACCACCTCCCGCACCAAATCCAACGCGCAGAAGATGGCGGAAGCCATCGGCACTTCCTTTAAGGAAGTGGACATTCACGCCGCCGTGCAGCAGCATTTTGCCGACATCGGACACGACGGGGTCACCACCGACATAACATATGAAAACTCACAGGCGCGCATGAGGACTCTGATTCTCATGAACACCGCCAACAAGCTCGGCGGTCTGGTGATCGGCACAGGCGACCTCTCGGAGCTGGCTCTCGGCTGGGCGACCTACAACGGCGACCATATGTCGATGTACGGCGTCAACGCGGGAGTCCCCAAGACTCTTGTGCGCTACCTCGTAGGATATTTCGCCTCGATATCGGAAGAACCTCTTAAATCCGTGCTTTACGACATTCTCGACACGCCGGTAAGCCCTGAGCTTCTGCCGCCGGAGGAAAACGGCGAGATCGCTCAGCGCACCGAGGATATTGTGGGACCCTACGAACTGCACGATTTCTTCATGTACTACATCATGCGCTTCGGCTTCACTCCGCACAAGATTTACCGCATAGCGCTCCAGACCTTCGAGGGCAGCTATTCGCCCGAAGTCATAAAAAAGTGGCTTGTCAATTTCGTGCGCCGCTTCTTCACCCAGCAGTTCAAACGCAGCTGCCTTCCGGACGGTCCCAAGGTCGGCAGCGCGGCGCTCTCCCCAAGAGGCGACTGGCGAATGCCTTCCGACGTTCCCTCCACAGAATGGCTGCGCGACGCTGAGAGCGTGTGACGCTTTGCCGAATACTATTTTCAGATATTTTCAGAAAATTTGAAAAAATTGAAAATAATGCAATAATCGCGGCGTTTCGGGCAAAAATAATCTATATCATATTGACAAATTCGGCAATTTGTGATACAATATCCTGCGGGAATAAAGTCCTCCCGTGGGATATCCGGAACATCCGTCAAGCCCGCTCCGTTCATGTTTATGGCGCGTAATTGAAGGAAGCTGATGAATCCCGTGAAGCAATATTGCGGAAAGCATCAGCTTTTTCTCTGATTCGGATATGCAAACATACCACAGCGGATTACCGACTCAAAAACTTTACTAAGGAGGAAGACTTTTATGGTCTATTCAAAAGAAGTAACAGAAATGTGTCCTGT
>ONWI01000230.1 GCA_900321515.1 uncultured Eubacteriales bacterium
CGGTCATCGCGTCGGTCATCTCGTCGGTCGTCGCGGTATCCGTCGTAAGTATCCCTCTGCGGATACGGAGGATACTGGGGTGGATATGAAGGATAAGCTGGATACTGTGCGTACATAGGCATTGGCATGGGCATAGGCATTGGGTACGGAATGGGAATTGTCTGTACTGGCAGGGACCCCGACTGGTTCTGATTCTGATTAGGATAAACTACCGGATACTGCATCATCTGATTCATGGGAGCAATAGGATATGACGGATACACTCCTCCGTAAGGTATATAATCCTGATTTAACTTATCCTGATCGTTGTTCATGTAATAGTCATCCTCGTTTAGGTTATCATCCATGTCGTAGTCATCATACTGAGCTTCATAACGTGTGTGTTCGACCGCCCTTTCCGGGAGCGGAGGAAGAGGAGGGGAAGAAGGTGAAGGATGTGAAGAAGGAGCGTTTATGTATTCCGGCTCCGGCTGAGGCTGAGGCTGAGGCTGGGGCGGAAGCTGAGGCTCCGGCTGCGGCTCAGGCTCCTGCACCGGCATAGGAAGCGGATTTGACGGCTTGGCAAATACGGAATCCGGACGCAGCTCCGGAAGATAAGAATCCACCTCTTCTGATTGATCAGGCTTTTTGGGCACCACCTTTACAGGCGCAGGCTTAGGCGGCTCGGGTTCTTTAGGAAGTTCAACAGGTTCGGGTCTGACCTCTTCTTCAGGCTTGGGTTTTCTCCTTGCAAAAGTAAATTTTGATTCGGGCGGTTTGGAATGCTCATCGAAAAATCTGTCATAATCCTGCGCCCCGTCACCTTGGGTGCCGTCGTATGAAAGACCTGTAATCAAATCCTTGGCGGCAGTGTCATCGGAATATATCGACTTATCCGGATATACATCATCATCGCTTTCGTTGTCGTCCACCGGGTCAAAGAGATATGAAAACTCCGATTCAGAGTTCCTTATGGGGGTGTTTTCTCTCTCTCGGCTGCTGCGGTCGCGCGGCGCAGAGATCATGGTGGAACGGGTCGGATCGAAAATATGCTCATCAGTGAGCGATTCATCGCTGTCATCCAGACGTTCGCGCCTGCCGAACAGACCTTTTTTGTGCTTTGGCAAATCCGCTTTTCTTTCGGCGTTTTTCTTTTTTGCCTCGCGCAGCTCTTTTCGGGTCAGCTTCTTCGGCTGCTCACTGACGCCCATATTGTCCGGATCCGCTATATCTGTTTCAAAATCGTCGTTGTAGTCAAAATCATCTTCAAATCCCATATTTATCCTCCGTTTTGGGTAATGGAAAGCCTATGTAAATTACATGAGCCGCCAAATTTATCTGCGGCGCTGCGGCTTTCGGCCTGCTCCGCTGTCATCTACCTTCTCCGGCTGCTTTGGTGTATAAAAGCCGAGAGGGCCGAATTGCGGCTTGGGCGGAACATTCTGCGGCTGACGTGAGGGCGCGCGTCTTCGCGCGCTGTTCCGCGTCTGCTGCGGAGCATACGTGGACGGCTGCACACCGCCCTGCGCCCGGGCGCCGCGCATCATCTGCTCCTGAAGTCTGCGGTATTCCTTCATCTGGCGCTCATAGGCGAGACGCTGCTGCTCATATATAACGCGGCGTTCCTCCTCGCGGCGTCTGGCTTTTTCCTGCTCTGCTTCACGCTTTGCCCTCTGCTCACTGCGAACTATCTCTCTGCCATCGGCAAAGCCGCGCTCTGCTGCCTGCCTGAGCTGTTCCTGCATATCGCGGCGCTGACGATGATGCTCGGTGTATTCACCGCGCGGATATCTCCGTTCACTGCCATATGGCTTTTCCCGCTGAATATAGGCTCCCGGAAGACCGGTGCGATGACTCCCGCGATATCGCGACTGCTCGGCAGTATCAGCCAGATCAGCCAGTTTTCTCTGCTCGTCCACACATTGCTGGACGTTATCGTCACTTGAATTAACGCGGCTGTAACCCATATTCCACTCGTACATGAGGGCAGGATCGGTCAGTCCTTCGGGGTCTGTCACATGTCCTGGACCGCGCAGGTCGTGGTTTATGATGTCTCTCAGGCGCTTGTTGCTTATCTGCACATAAGGATTGTTGAACTGTCCGGACATGATGCTGTCGCTCAACACGTTCTTCCCGGCACTGATTCTGCGCCGGGATCTTTCCATGCGACGGTACCTGTCGGACGGATCAAACTCAGCGTCGTCCACATAATATTCCCTGCCGCCGACGCTTGAATTGAACCGGCTTTTCTTTTCCTGCTCATCATCATATATTGTATCAACCGTATGTCTCAGCATGTCGTTTCTGGAGGGATCATTCTGGTCGATCTTGCTCCATCTGCGACTGAAACGGCCAAAATGCGGCTGTTCTTTTGAATCCGGCACGAGACCGTCCTGCTCGGGAATATCTCCGCGCCAGCTGCCGCGTTCTGTCACGCCTTCTATGTCATACTGATCATCCGGAGTGTAAAAATCCTGATCCGAACCGTCCGATCTGCGAACATCGTATATTCCCAGACGTGCGTATTTCTTTTTTTCGCTGCTGTCGATACCGGATTTTGCGTCCTCTATCTCCCGTCTTCTGCGAATGTCTTCCATAATTGCTTCGGGAGACTCCTTGTTCTCCTCGGGCAGCATTTTTTCGATCTCCGCACGGCGTTTGTCCACAGGGGTATCAAGACGGCTGTACGAACGGAGCTTTACCTCCCTCATTTTGAAACGTGAGCTGTCGCTCTCTCCATAGAGATAGGAAAGATCATCGGGAAGCTCTTCCTTGATGTCGGCAAGAGCGTTGTATTTGAGCCTGTCTATAGTCAGATTGGAGAGCGTACTGCCTATTGTGCCGACAGGACGGTAATTGCCTGTGTATGCGTTTTCGTCCAGACGTGACGTAAGCTGATCGGCATTTACAATATCCTTCTGCAAATCAAAGGCAAAACGATTCTCCTTGGGTTCGTCAGAACCTTTACCGTTCTGATCCAGCTTAAGACCACGATCGCCGGCAAACATCGACGGATCAAGTTCAAAATCCGTCTTGTTGCCTCGCCATGTGCCGTTGTTCCACCGTTCATGAGCTTCGTCCATCGTGACAAAGGTAGAAAAACGCGCCTCTTCAGATTCACCATCCACATACGGATTGAAGAAAGGCTCTCTGAAATTTTCAGCCATATTCCCTTTTCTCCCCTTTCATAAGACTATGGAGTTACAGTTGCGTTTGACGCTTATATCCGGTTGAATGCCTGAATGCCGCTGCGCTGGCGGGTTATTTCATATATCACAATAGCGCATGCTACTGAGGCATTGAGGGAATTGATGCTTCCCAACATAGGAAGCGACAGCACTCCGTCGCACTTTTCACGCACCAGTCTGCTGACTCCGCTGTCCTCACCGCCGATCACCAGACCGATTGCTCCGGTAAGATCGGATCCACACCATGACTGCCCGTCCATATCGGCACAGTATATCCACAAGCCGCGTTTCTTGAGTTCTTCTATGCAGGCGGAAAGGTTGGCAACCCTGACGACCGGCATGTATTCCAGCGCACCGGCGGAAGCTTTGCCGACTGCCCATGTAAGTCCCACCGCACGCCGCTTCGGAATGATTACACCGTGCGCGCCGGCGGCTTCTGCCGTGCGGATTATGGCTCCGAGATTATGAGGGTCCTCTATCTCGTCGCATATTATGACAAACGGCGCTTCTCCCCGGCTTTCCGCCAAAGCGAATATGTCGTCCATCTGAGCGTATTCATGAACGGCAGTCAACGCGGCAATTCCCTGATGACTTCCCCCGCACATAGCTTCGAGTTTGGCGGGAGAGACTTCCTTTACGGTAACATTCATTTCCCGCGCCAGAGCAATTATCTGTCCGAATGATCGTCCGCTGCTGTCGGTCGAACGTGCCACAAGCAGCGACTCGATAGGTCTGCCGCTTTTAAGCGCTTCGGTAACGGCATTGCGGCCTGTAATGAGGTCGCTGTGCTTTTCGCGTCTTTCCTGTGCCTCTTGGTTTTCCGAAAGACTGACGGATCCGCTTGTTTGCCCGTCGTTACGCCTGAAGTCGGAATCGTTTCGACGGCGATTCTGTCTGTCCTGTTTATTATCATCCTGATACCGGCGGTCGTTTCTCCCGCGTCCCTTATAGTCGCTCAAATTATAGGCACTCCTGTCATTTTACTTCTGTAAACTATATAATACCACAAATACATCGTCAGAAAATATATTTTTTATGAATTGTGGGTGAATTCAATCAGAAATTTTAATATTTTTCAAAAACATCCTGTATCTGTCGTTGTCATAAAGAAATCATTAAGATTTATCCCTTCATATTGACTTGAACATGTCAGGCTGTCATAATTGGATTATAAGAGCCAAAAAAGGGGATAGTGCCTACGCTTCAGATAAAGCATCTTACTATAGATCACCGCCGCGACCTTCGCTGTCTGATAAACGATCTCTCATTCACTCTCCGGGAGGGAGACAGAGCCGCAATAATCGGCGAGGAGGGCAATGGAAAATCCACTCTGCTTAAGCTGATATATGATCCGTCGCTGATTGAAAACTACTGTGAACATTCCGGCGAGATAATACGCCACGGTAGGACAGGCTATCTTGAACAGGAGCTCCCTCCGGAAAAATCAGGAATGACCGTTTATGAGTTCTTCTGCACAATTCCCGGATTTTTTGACAGAAGTCCGGGGGAACTTACACGCACCGCCAAGAAAATGGGGCTTTCGCCAGATATTTATTATTCCGATCAGACGCTCGGCACACTCTCCGGAGGTGAAAACGTCAAAATCCGGCTGCTTTCGCTTGTCATATCGCAGCCGGACATTCTGCTGCTCGACGAGCCGTCAAACGATCTTGACATTCCGGCGCTGGAATGGCTGGAACTCTTCATAAGAAATTCCGATATTCCTTTGCTATACATCTCGCACGATGAAACACTTCTGGAGAACACCGCCAACGTGATAATTCATCTCGAGCAGGTGCATCGGAAGACAATTCCGGTCTGCACCGTTGCCCGTTGCGGCTACCGCGAATATGTATGCCGACGCGACGCGGCACACGCACATCAGACACAGATGGCGCGCAAGGAACAGGCGGAGTATGACAAACAACAGGAGAAATTCCGGCGGATACAGGCACGCGTAGAACATGAGCAGAATGTAATAAGCCGTGCCGATCCGCACGGAGGAAGACTGCTCAAAAAGAAGATGGCGTCCGTCAAGTCGATGGAACGTCGTTTCGAGCGGGAACACAGCGAAATGACGCAGCTTCCGGAAACAGAGGATGAGATATTCGTCCGATTCTCGCAAGAAATAACATCAAGCAGCGGAAAGACAATTCTCGACCTGCACTTGGACAGTCTCGTAAACGAGAGAACGCAGCTGGCTCATGACATTAATCTGCACATTAACGGAGGCGAAAAGGTCTGCATTGTCGGGCACAACGGGGCAGGCAAGACAACCCTGCTTCGGATTATCGCAGAGCAGCTTCTCAACCGCGCGGATATAAAGACCGGCTATATGCCGCAGAATTACGCCGAACGAATGGATATGTCACTGACTCCGGTTGAATTTCTGTCGCGTACAGGCGACAGGGACGAGCTTACAGCCATTCGCACACATCTTGGCAGTATGCGCTACACCGCCGCAGAAACCGAGCATTCCATATCGGCGTTGTCAGGAGGGCAGAAGGCAAAGCTGTATTTCATCGCAATGAATCTCGACCGCTGCGACGTGCTTCTGCTCGACGAGCCGACGCGCAATTTCTCCCCGCTGTCCGGGCCGGTTATCCGCCGCGCATTGAAGGACTACGGCGGAACGATAATCAGCGTATCGCACGACCGCAAATACATAGGCGAGGTGTGCGACAGAATCTATCGCCTTGATGAATAATGCCTGATACTTATTTCGACAATTCAGTATTTGATATACCTCCCATATGAATAAACAAACAGACTGAAGCCCGGACCAATTCTTAGAGCAAAAAGAATCGGTCCGGGCTTTATTTCTGATTATGAATTATGTGAAATGGCGAATACTTATTTTACTTTGACTCTCTGCGTGAGCTTGTTGCTTTCCCTGTACGGACGGAAGAGCATGAAGCCGATGAATGCAATCAGTATGACCGCTGCGGCAAGTCCGACAGGCTGGATATTGCCCTGAATGGCTGAGCCGATCTGATAGACAATGAGCGATACCGCGTAAGCAAATCCGCATTGATAGCCGATGGCGAACCATGTCCATTTTGCGCTGTTCATCTCGCGCTTGATAGCGCCGATGGCGGCGAAGCAGGGCGCGCACAGCAGATTGAAGATGAGGAAGGAAAAGCCCGACAGCGCGTTGAAATTCTGCTGCATACTGCCCCAGATTTCCGCGCCGTCCTCAGCCACTTCACCCACACCGTACAGCACGCCAAATGTGCCGACGACATTCTCCTTGGCGATAAGACCCGTAACGGTCGCGACGGCGGCCTTCCAGTCTCCCCAGCCGAGCGGGCTGAATATCCATGCCACAGTGCCGCCGATTGCGGAGAGAATGGAGTCGTTGAGATCGTCCACCATGCCGAAGCCGCCGTCCGTGAAGCCGAAGCCCTTCAGGAACCAGAGCACGATGGCGGAGAGCAGAATTACCGTTCCCGCTTTTTTAATGAACGACCAGCCGCGTTCCCACATGGAACGGAGAATACTGCCTACGGTGGGCAGATGATAGGCGGGCAGTTCCATCACGAAGGGAGCCGGATCGCCAGCGAACATTCTGGTCTTTTTCAGAATAATGCCGGACACGATGATGGCTGCCACACCGATGAAATAGGCGCTCGGAGCCACCCACGGAGCGCCGCCGAACAGAGCGCCGGCGATGAGGGCGATAATCGGAAGCTTCGCGCCGCAGGGGATAAATGTAGTGGTCATGATGGTCATGCGTCTGTCGCGCTCATTCTCGATGGTGCGGGAAGCCATAACCGCCGGAACGCCGCAGCCCGCGCCGATCAGCATAGGAATGAAAGATTTGCCGGAAAGTCCGAATTTGCGGAATATGCTGTCCATGATGAAGGCGACGCGCGCCATATATCCGCAGCCCTCCATGAAGGCAAGGAAGAAGAACAGCACCAGCATCTGCGGCAGGAATCCGAGAACTGCTCCAACGCCGCCGATTATGCCGTCCACGATGAGACCGCGCAGCCAGTCGGCACAGCCGATGGCGTCCAGACCGCTCCCCACGAGAGCAGGAATACTCGGCACAGCCATACCAAACAATTCAAAGCCCTCATCGAACAGATTGTCGTTGACCCAGTCGGTCATGCCCGTACCTACGGTGGAGATCGAGACATAGTACACAACGAACATTACCAGCGCGAAGATCGGCAGGGCGAGGAAACGGTTGGTAACCACCTTGTCGATTTTATCCGAAGAGGTGAGTGTTCTTTCCTTTGCCTTTTTCAGGCATCCTTTGATGATGGAGGCAATCCAGAGATAACGCTCGTTGGTGATGATGCTCTCGGAATCGTCGTCAAGTTCCGCTTCCGCCGCCTTGATATCGCCTTCCACATGAGCCAGCTTTTCGGCTGGAATGTTCATCTGTTCCAGCACTTTGTCGTCCCGCTCAAATATCTTGATGGCGTACCAGCGCTGCTGTTCCTCCGGCAGTTCGTGAACAATACATTCCTCGATGTGCGCCAGAGCGTGTTCCACCGCGCCGGAGAAGCTGTGCTGCGGGACGGTCTTTTCGCCGCCGGCTGCGGCAATCGCAGCTTCGGCTGCTTCCATCACGCCGTCGCCTTTCAAAGCCGAAATCCCGACGACCTTGCAGCCGAGCTGTCGGGAAAGCTCCTCGGTGTTGATCTTATCGCCGTTCCTGTCCACAACGTCCATCATGTTCAGCGCAACCACAACCGGTATTCCCAGTTCGGTGAGCTGCGTCGTGAGGTAAAGATTGCGTTCCAGATTAGTGCCGTCGATAATGTTCAGTATCGCGTCGGGGCGTTCGGAAATCAGGTAATTTCTCGCCACCACTTCCTCCAGCGTATAGGGAGAAAGCGAGTAAATGCCCGGCAGGTCCATGATGGTCACGTCGTCGTGCTTCTTGAGC